>JAEULQ010000025.1 GCA_016792685.1 Tabrizicola sp.
GTAGACCTTGGTCCGGCCTGCCACGTCGTCCGACTTCACCGTCAGCATTTCCTGCAGGGTGTAGGCGGCGCCGTAGGCTTCCAGAGCCCAGACCTCCATCTCGCCGAGACGCTGGCCACCGAACTGGGCTTTACCACCCAGCGGCTGCTGCGTGACAAGGCTGTACGGGCCGGTCGAGCGGGCGTGCAGCTTGTCGTCGACAAGGTGGTGCAGCTTGAGCATGTACTTCACGCCCACCGTCACCTTGCGCTGGAACTGCTCACCCGTGCGGCCGTCGAAGACCACCGACTGGCCCGAGGTGTCAAAGCCCGCGCGGGTCAGCGCGTCGTTGACATCGGCTTCCTTGGCGCCGTCGAAGACCGGGGTCGCAATCGGCACGCCCTTGGTCACGTTGCCCGCCAGCTCCAGGAACTCGACCTCGTCGCGGCCCGCAAAGGCCTCTTCGTAGGTCTCGTCGCCATAGGCCAGACGGACAGCCTCACGCACCGGGGTCATGTCGCCGGACCGGCGGTATTCCTTCAGCGCGTCGTCGATCTTCAGGCCCAGGCCGCGTGCGGCCCAGCCCATGTGGGTTTCCAGGATCTGGCCCACGTTCATCCGCGACGGCACGCCGAGCGGGTTCAGAACGAGGTCGACCGGGGTGCCGTCCGCGAGGAACGGCATGTCTTCCATCGGCACAACCTTGGAGATGACGCCCTTGTTGCCGTGACGGCCGGCCATCTTGTCGCCCGGCTGCAGCTTGCGCTTCACCGCGACGAAGACCTTGACCATCTTCATCACGCCCGGAGGCAGATCGTCGCCACGGCGCACCTTTTCGACCTTGTCGTCGAAGCGGTGGTCCAGAGCGCGCTTCTGCGCTTCGAACTGGTCGTGGAGCGCCTCGACATCCTTGGCGTCGTTCTCTTCACCAAGCGCGAGCTGCCACCACTGACCACGGCTCAGCGTGCCCAGAAGCTCCTCATCGATGGTCGAGCCCGCCTTGATGCCTTTCGGCCCCTTCACAGCGGTCTTGCCCATGATCAGCGACTTCAGGCGCGCGTAGATGTTGCGCTCGAGGATGGTGAGCTCGTCGTCGCGGTCGCGGGCGAGGCGTTCGACTTCCTCACGCTCGATCTGCAGCGCACGTTCGTCCTTGTCGACGCCGTGGCGGTTGAAGACGCGGACTTCCACGATCGTGCCATAGGCACCGGGCGGCAGCCGCAGCGAGGTGTCGCGGACGTCCGAGGCCTTTTCGCCGAAGATGGCGCGGAGGAGCTTTTCCTCCGGCGTCATCGGGCTTTCGCCCTTGGGGGTGATCTTGCCCACGAGGATATCGCCCGGCTGCACTTCGGCGCCGATATAGACGATGCCCGCTTCGTCGAGGTTGCGGAGCGCTTCCTCGCCGACGTTCGGGATGTCGCGTGTGATCTCTTCCGGCCCAAGCTTGGTGTCACGGGCGGCGACTTCGTATTCCTCGATGTGGATCGAGGTGAAGACGTCGTCACGCAGGATCCGCTCGGAAATCAGGATCGAGTCTTCGTAGTTGTAGCCGTTCCAGGGCATGAAGGCGACGACCACGTTCCGGCCAAGGGCCAGTTCGCCCATGTCGGTGCAGGGACCGTCGGCCACCACTTCGCCGCGCTTGACCACGTCACCCACCTTCACCAGCGGACGCTGGTTGATGCAGGACGACTGGTTCGAGCGCTTGAACTTGCGCAGACGGTAGATGTCGACGCCCGGTTCACCGGGTTCCAGCATCTCGGTCGCGCGCACAACGATACGGGTCGCGTCGACCTGGTCGATGACGCCAGCCCGACGGGCCATGATCGCGGCGCCGGAGTCCCGGGCGACGACCGCTTCAATGCCGGTGCCCACAAACGGAGCATCGGATTGCAGCAGTGGCACGGCCTGACGCTGCATGTTCGAGCCCATGAGCGCGCGGTTGGCGTCGTCGTTTTCCAGGAACGGGATCAGCGAGGCCGCGACCGATACCAGCTGCTTTGGCGAGACGTCGATCAGGTCGATAGCATCCGGCGGGTTCAGCATGAATTCCCCGGCCTTCCGGCTGGAGATAAGGTCATCGGTGAAGCGCCCTTCCGCGTCCTGCGCCGCGTTCGCCTGGGCGACGGTGTGGCGCATTTCCTCGGTCGCCGACATGTAGACGACCTCGTCGGTCACCTTGTTGTCGATCACCTTGCGGTACGGGGTTTCGATGAAGCCGTACTTGTTCACGCGGGCGAAGGTGGCCAGCGAGTTGATCAGGCCGATGTTCTGGCCTTCCGGCGTCTCGATCGGGCACATCCGGCCATAGTGGGTCGGGTGGACGTCGCGAACTTCAAAGCCCGCACGTTCCCGCGTCAGACCGCCCGGCCCAAGGGCCGAAAGACGGCGCTTGTGGGTGACTTCGGACAGCGGGTTGGTCTGGTCCATGAACTGCGACAGCTGCGAAGAGCCGAAGAATTCACGCACCGCAGCTGCAGCGGGTTTCGCGTTGATCAGGTCCTGCGGCATGATCGTGTCGATTTCGACCGACGACATGCGTTCCTTGATCGCGCGCTCCATCCGCAGAAGGCCGACGCGGTACTGGTTCTCCATCAGTTCGCCGACCGAGCGCACCCGGCGGTTGCCGAGGTGGTCGATGTCGTCGATCTCGCCCTTGCCGTCGCGCAGTTCGGTCAGCGCCTTGACGCAAGCGATGATGTCCTCGCGGTCCAGCGTGCGCTGGGTGTCGGGCTTGCCGAGGTCGAGGCGCATGTTCATCTTGACCCGGCCGACGGCCGAGAGGTCATAGCGCTCCTTGTCGAAGAACAGTGTGTCGAAGAGCTGGCTTGCGGCTTCGACGGTCGGCGGTTCGCCCGGACGCATCACGCGGTAGATGTCCATGAGCGCGGTATCGCGGCCCATGTTCTTGTCTGCCGCCATGGTGTTGCGGATGTAGGGGCCGACGTTGACGTTGTCGATGTCGAGCACCGGAATGTCGGTGATGCCCTGGTCGAGGAGCAGCTTGACCGTGCCGCCCTTGACTTCGCCGTCGCGGTCGAGGTCCCAGGTCAGCTCATCGCCCGCTTCGACCCAGATCTCGCCGGTCTCTTCGTTGATGATGTCCTTGGCGACATAGCGGCCGAGGATATGGTCGAAGGGAACCAGAAGCTCGGTGACGGTGCCCTCGTCCTTCCATTTCTTGACCATCCGCGGCGTGGCTTTTTCGCCAGCCTTCAGAATGACTTCACCGGTCGCGGCATCGACCAGATCATAGGTCGGCCGGGTTCCGGATACGCGCTGCGGGAAGAACTTGGTGACCCAGCCCTTGTTCTTCACGTGGCGGAAATTGATCGTCTCGTAATAGGCATCCATGATGCCTTCCTGGTCCATGCCGAGCGCATAGAGCAGCGTCGTCACCGGCAGCTTCCGGCGGCGGTCGATACGGGCGAAGACGATGTCCTTGGCGTCGAACTCGAAGTCCAGCCACGAGCCGCGATACGGGATGATGCGGCAGGCGAACAGGAGCTTGCCCGAGGAGTGGGTCTTGCCCTTGTCGTGGTCGAAGAACACGCCAGGGCTACGGTGCATCTGGCTCACGATCACCCGTTCGGTGCCGTTCACGATGAACGTGCCGTTCGAGGTCATGAGCGGCATGTCGCCCATGTAGACGTCCTGTTCCTTGATGTCCTTCACCGACCGGGCGCCGGTGGTTTCATCGACATCAAACACGATCAGACGCAGCGTCACCTTGAGCGGCGCCGCATAGGTCATGTCGCGCGACTGGCATTCGTCCACGTCGTACTTGGGCTTTTCCAGCTCGTACTTGACGAATTCCAGGACCGAGGTCTCGTTGAAGTCCTTGATCGGGAACACCGACTGGAACGTCCCCTGGATGCCTTCGCCGTCCAGCGGCTTGTCGCTGTCGCCGGACCGCAGGAAGAGATCGTAGGAAGACTTCTGAACCTCGATCAGGTTCGGCATCTCCAGCACTTCACGGATCTTGCCGAAGTACCGACGGACACGTTTCTGGCCAACATAAGCTTGCGCCATGTTCTTGGTCACCTTTCATTTTTCGCTGGCGCGCTACCCGTCGGGCCACGGGCGCACACCGCTTGCGAAGAGGCCTAAGGGGTTCCATTCGTGCCTTCCGTCCCGAAGGAAGGCTCCCGAACCCCATCGCGCCTTGGAAGATGCTTGTCGCGCAAGCACCCAACGAGATGCGATGATTTGATTGTGCTGACTGTCAGGCGGTCATCTGAAACTCGGCGTAGCTCTCCCTGTATTGCGGAAACCAGTCGAAGATGACGCTTGGGCGGACGAAGTCGATCACGCGGCGCCGTGTCTCGGCGCTGAGCGACCAGAAGTCAAGCTTCGGCCCGCCTTCCTGCAGCCGTGGCACCTTGCAGTTTGTCCCAAAACGCTGGTTCACGTAATTCTCGAACTCGTCCATCTCCTCAACTCTAAAGATCGCATCGTAGTAGAGCTTCTTTTTTCCCAAGAAATCATCCTGCTGGCAGAAGTGCCGGGCAATCGACTTGGAGCACCGCGTATAGGCCTTGATGTTGGCCATGAAAAGGTCGAAATCCGGGTCAGGAGGTAAGCCTGCTGCCTTAAGCGCCGCACCCGCGATCTCATTGCTAAGCTCGCGGTAGTACACGACCCGGTTGGTGTAAGCCGAAAGAACTCGGCGTACAGGATCACGCACCAGCGCCACCCAGTCGTAGTCTGCGATAGCGTTGTGGTCGACCCGATCGAAACGCACGTTCTCCAGAAGCCTGTTTGCCATGGTGTCAAGGTTTACTGCCACTCCCTGGAACCGGTAGGAGCGCAATGGAAAGCCGTTCTCGACCTCGAACATGAATGCCCGTATCGAAGTTCCCGCCGCCTTGGGCGAGAAGAAGACGGCAAGCCTGTTCTCGGGCAGAATGTAGGGCACGATCAGTGTGTCCGGGGGCAGAGGGCAGTCTTCTCAAGGGAGACGCCGCCCCGGCACTTCGGCGCGGGGCGGCGACAGTCTTTCCGGGGTTCGCGGCACCAGGGTGCCGGACGAACCCGCGATCCGAAGTCCGGATTACTTCAGCTCGGCCTTGGCGCCAGCTTCTTCGAACTTCTTCTTCATCGCTTCGGCGTCGGCCTTCGAGACGCCTTCCTTGATCTTGCCGCCAGCTTCCGTCAGGTCCTTGGCTTCCTTGAGGCCCAGACCGGTCAGTTCGCGCACGACTTTGATCACGTTGATCTTGTTCGCGCCGGCGTCGGTCAGGACGACGTCGAACTCGGTCTTTTCCTCGGCGGCTTCGGCGGGAGCGCCGCCAGCAGCCGGACCGGCAACCATCACCGCGCCGCCGGCGGCGGGCTCGATGCCGTACTTGTCCTTCAGGATGGTCTTCAGTTCCTGCGCCTGCAGGAGGGTCAGACCGACGATCTCTTCTGCGAGTTTGTTCAGATCAGCCATTTTTCAGTTCCGTTTGTTAAGATGGGTTC
>JAEULQ010000026.1 GCA_016792685.1 Tabrizicola sp.
CTGCCGCCGAGGGGGAGACCAAGGAATGATCCGCGCCATATTTGCCGCCTTCCTCACCCTTGCCTTGCCAGCCACGGCCGAGATCAAGATTCAGGAAGTCACTTCGCCAGGGGGGATCCGGGCCTGGCTGGTCGAAGATCACAACATCCCCTTCACGGCGCTGGAGATTCAGTTCAGCGGCGGCACGTCGAGTGAACCCTTGGAAAAGCGCGGTGTGGTCAACCTGATGACAGCGCTGATCGAAGAAGGCGCCGGTGACATGGACAGCCGGGCCTTCGCCGAAGCAAGGGACGCGCTGGCTGCCGAGTTCAGCTTTGATGCCGGCTCGGATTCGGTCGGTGTTTCGGCCCGCTTCCTGACCGAGAACCGCGAGGCCGCCATCACGCTCCTCCGCGAAGCTCTGGTCAATCCTCGCTTCGACCAGGACGCAGTCGATCGGGTGCGCGAGCAGGTGCTTTCGATCCTGCGGGCGAATGAGAAGGATCCTGAAAAGATCGCGTCACAGACCTTCAATCGCCTGACGTTCGGCGATCACCCCTATGGTTCGACAGGCGATGGCCGGATCGATACGGTCCAGGCACTGACCCGCGACGATGTGCTGGCCGCACACAAGGCGACGCTTGCGCGGGACAGGGTCTTTGTGGCGGCCTCGGGCGACATTACCGCTGCGGAACTTGGCCTGCTCCTGGACCGCCTTCTTGGCGATCTGCCCGCGACGGGCGGTGCGCAAGCCGGGGCGGCCAAACTCCTGGAACCTGCCGGACTGACGGTGATCGACTTTCCCTCGCCGCAATCGATCGTGCTCTTCGGGCATGAGGGGATCTCCCGAGACGACCCTGACTTCTTTGCGGCTTTCATCCTGAACGAGATCATGGGCGGTGGCCGGTTCACGGCGCGGCTCATGACGGAAGTGCGTGAGAAGCGGGGGCTGACCTACGGGATCGGAACCTACCTTGTGGGCATGGATCACGCCGACCTCTATCTGGGCCAGTTCGCCGCCTCGAATGACAAGGTGGCCGAGGCGATCGAGGTCCTGCGCGGCGAATGGGCAAGGATCGTGGCCGAAGGTGTTACCCCCGCGGAACTGGCCGAGACCAAGACCTACCTCACCGGCTCGTATCCCCTGCGCTTTGACGGCAATGGTCCGATCGCGAGCATTCTGGTCGGGATGCAGATGGAGGGCATGCCAATCGACTATGTGGCGACCCGAAATGCCAAGGTCGAGGCGGTCACGATGGACGACGTCAAGCGTGTAGCGGCACGCCTGTTCCGGCCTGAGGCGTTGAAGTTCGTGGTTGTGGGACAGCCGGAGGGACTTTGACTGGGGGCTTGGCAACTATCCCCTTCCCCCTCAGCGGCCCTTCGACTACCAATTTGGCATGACCTGGACGATCCCCAACTCGCTTACCGTCCTTCGCCTGCTCGCAGCACCCGGCGTTGCGATCATGTTCCTGTATTTCCACCGCCCCTGGGCCGACTGGCTGGCGCTGTCGCTTTTCGTCGGCGCCGCGATCACCGACTGGTTTGACGGCTATCTGGCGCGGCTCTGGAAGCAGGAATCCAAGTTCGGCGCGATGCTTGATCCGATCGCCGACAAGGCAATGGTGGTGATCGCGATCATGGTCATCACCGGCTACAACGGGATGAATCCCTGGCTGATCCTTCCCGCAACCCTGATCCTGTTCCGCGAGGTCTTCGTGGGCGGCCTGCGGGAATACCTGGGCAGCAAGAGCGGGCTTCTGAAGGTCACGAAGCTTGCCAAGTGGAAGACCACGGCGCAGATGATCGCGATTGCCGTTCTGTTCCTCGGGACCGGTCTCGACTACCTGAACGTGCTCGCGCTGGACGGGATGACGCCCGAGCAGCATCAGGCTGCCGTCGCCGCGGGAGAGGCCGAGGCGATCCGCACCTGTGGAAACCGGGATTGCGCGTCCTATGCGAACCTTGCGGGCATCTGGCTGCTGTGGCTTGCGGCACTTCTCACCGTGGTGACCGGGTGGGAGTACTTCTCGAAGTCGCTGCCATTCTTGCGGGAAGACAAGTGATCGACGTCCTCTATTTCGCCTGGGTCCGCGAGCGGATCGGGCTGCCGCGGGAGCGGATCGAAACCTCGGCTGCGACGGTGGGTGCCCTGGTAGACGAGCTTCGCGCGCGGGAGGACCGCTATGCAGCGGCCTTTGCCGACCTGTCGGCCCTGCGGGTGGCGCTGGATCAGGAGTTGTCGTCGTTCGATGCGCCGCTGGCCGGGGTCCGTGAGGTCGCCTTCTTCCCGCCGATGACCGGGGGCTGAGGTGCGGGTCGCGGTCCAGGCGGCTCCGTTCGATCTGGGGGCCGAGGTGGCGGCCTTCACGGCGGGCGTCCGGGGGGCAGGAGCGGTGGTCAGCTTCACCGGGCTTGTCCGCGACGAAGGCGGCACGCTTTCCGGGATGGAGATCGAACACTATCCAGGGATGACCGAGAAGGCGATTTCCGGGATGGTTGAGGAGGCCCGCCGCCGCTGGGCCCTGGCGGATGCATTGGTGATCCACCGGCATGGGAGACTGGAGCCCGGCGAAGCGATCATGATGGTCGCGACGGCGGCCCAGCACCGGGGGGATGCCTTCGCGGCGG
>JAEULQ010000020.1 GCA_016792685.1 Tabrizicola sp.
CAAGCAGCACTTCGCCTGTCGCGGCATCCAGCACCTGGGCCACGAACTTGATGTTGTGAACGCCCCAATTGTTGTTGCTGAGCTCGGCCTCGAAAGTCAGGGCATGGAAGCGCGTGACGGTGATGTCGATGATCACCGGACGTCCGCCCTTTAGCCCCTGTGCGCCGCGCAGGACGGCGTTCTGGACGATCTTGCCGACCTGATCATACCGGTCGCCCATGGGATCCTCGCGCCAGACGATGTCGGCACTGGGAAGAAGCGTCTTGGCTTCCGATACGGTCAGCGAACGAGGCACCGTCACGCGGACTTCGGCCAGCCGCCAGGACCGGGCCACATCGGCCGGGACCGGATCGTATTCGGTCTTGAAGCTGCCGCCTCCGGCAACGCAGGCCGTGAGCAGTGTTGCACTGAGGCCCAGAAGGGCGGCACGGCGGGTAAGGGACATGGTACCTCTCACAGATGCGGACGTGATTGTTTCTGGGACCAGTCATAATCCAAGCTGATGGCCGGAAAAAGGAGGACCCGTGGCGGCAAGACGGTGGAACCTTGCCGATTTGCTGACGTCATGCGCAATCTCTGCCGCAAGAGGGAGGCAGAGATGGATCACGAGAGCTTGCGACACTGGTCGAAACGGGCCGCAGACTGGGCCGCGGACTATCATGCGGGCTTGCGGGACCGACCCGTGCGCGCACCGCTGGCGCCCGGTGCAGTGGCCCGCGCCCTGCCCCCGGGGCCGCCAGAGATGGCCGAGGAGATGGAGGCGATCTGGGCGGATTTCGAGCGGATCGTGCCCGGGGGGATGACCCATTGGCAGCATCCGCGCTTCTTCGCGTATTTCCCAGCCAATGCCGCGCCGGCAAGCATGCTGGCCGAACAGCTGGTCAACGCGATGGCCTGCAACGCCTTGATCTGGCAGACCTCTCCGGCGGCAACCGAGGTCGAGCAGGTCATGATCGACTGGCTGCGCCAGGCCTTGGGCCTGCCCGGCGACTTCACCGGCACGATCCATGATTCGGCGACTTCGGCGACCTTGTCGGCGGTTCTGACCATGAGGGAGCAGGCCTTGGACTGGGCTGGTCTGGACGAGGGCCTGTCCGGTGCGGCGGTCTTGCGGTTCTATGCCAGCGCCGAGACCCACAGTTCGGTTGACAAGGCGATCCGCGTGGCCGGGATCGGGCAGCGCAATCTGGTGAAGGTCGCAACCGACGACAATCGCGCCATGACAGCGGAGGCCTTGCGGGCGGCGATACGGGCGGACCTGGCTGCCGGACTGTGCCCTGCCGGGGTGATCCTTTGCGCCGGGGGCACCAGCGTCGGAGCCTTCGACCGGATCGCGGATTGTATCGCGGTGGCCAAGGCAGAAGGCGTGCCGGTCCATGTGGATGCGGCCTGGGCGGGCTCGGCCATGATCTGCCCGGAGTTCCGGCCTCTCTGGGCCGGGGTCGAGGGGGCGGATTCAATCGTGTTCAACCCGCACAAGTGGCTGGGCGCGCAGTTCGACTGCTCGGTCCAGTTCCTGAAGGACCCGGGCGCGCAGGTGCGGACCTTGGGCCTGCGCCCGACCTATCTGGAAACGGCGGGGCGCGAGGAGATCATCAACTTCAACGAATGGACCGTGCCCTTGGGGCGCCGGTTCCGGGCGCTGAAACTTTGGTTCGTGCTGCGCGCCTACGGGCTGGAAGGGCTGCGGGGGCGGATCAGGAACCATGTCGCCTGGGCCTTGCGGGCGCGCGACGCGCTTGCGGCCCTGCCGGGGGTGGAGATCGTGACCGAGCCACGGCTTTCGCTTTTCACCTTTGCGCTGCGGGACGATGCCGCAACCGAGGCCCTGCTGCAGAAGATCAACGACGACGGAAGAATCTACCTGACCCAGACCCGGGTAGACGGGCGATTTGCGATCCGGGTGCAGGTCGGATCATTTGACTGTCGCGAAGAAGATGTCATGCTTATAGCAAGTACAGTACAAGAAATGCTTGCATCATGTTCATGAGATCCCTTGCCGCCGCGCTGGCGCTTGCTGCGTTTGCGCCCGCGCCGCTGGCCAATGCCCAGACCCTTCCGGCACCGCTCAGCGACACCGTCTCGGACTTCGCGGGGGTGCTGGATGCAACAGAAGAGGGCCGGATCTCGCGGCTCTTGACCGAGGCCAAGACCGCCACCGGGGTTCAGATGGTGGTCGTGACCGTAGCCGGCATCGACAGTCAGGGCGGCGCGGGGATGCGGATCGAGGATTACGGCAAGGCGCTGTTCAACGCCTGGGGCGTCGGCGGGGCCGAGCGCAACGACGGGATCATGCTGCTGCTCGACACGGCCGGGCGTGAAGCGCGCATTGCGCTGGGGGCAGGCTATGACCCGGTCTATGACGGCCGAGCCGCGCGGGTGCTGACAACGGCTGTCCTGCCTGAACTGCGGGAGGGTCGCATCGCCAGCGGGATCGAAGCCGGGATCATTTCCGCACGCGACCGGCTGATCACGCCCTTTCTGTCTGGCCAGCCCGTCACGCTGACCGACGGCTTTCCCGAGGAGAATGGCGGATCATCCGGACTGACCGCAGTGATTGGTCTGGCGGCCGTCGGCGGTTTGGCCGGGTTTGGTTTCTGGCGCAATCGGCGGACCAAGCGGACCTGCCCGAACTGCGGGGCTTTGACGCTTGAACGCAACAACGAGATCATCGACCCCCCGACACGCACCGAAACGGGACTTGGCATGCAGCATCTGAGCTGTTCGGTTTGCGGGTTCACGGATCGCAAGTCCTATCCGATCCGCTATTCCAGCCGTGAGGCCCGTGACGCCCGCAGCTACGACAGGTCTCGCGGCGGAGGCGGCAGCAGTGGAGGCCGCAGCGGTTTCGGTGGCGGTAGGTCCTCTGGAGGTGGTGCGAGCGGAAAATGGTAACCAAAGCAAAGATTTGCGGCGCGTTCCTGATGTTTCTGTCAGCGCCCGCCTTGGCCTTGAGTCCGCAAGACCAGATGTTCCCTGACAGCGCAAGTTGCTATGCGCGTAGCTACAGCAAGGACCATCTGGCAAAACACCCGGCCCAACAGGTGACGGAGATTGCCGTCATGCCCGACTTTGAGATCGCCGACCCGATGCTGGGTCTCCGGCTTTGGCTGCGTCTCAGGGGCGTTCCGGGCGGCACGTTCGAGGGTTTCGCCTATTGCGAGAACGAGGGTGGGAGCACCCTTTACTGCGGCCTGGAAGGCGACGCGGGCGCATTTGTCGTGACCCCTGCGAAGGGCGGTTCGATTCTCGTCGAGGTCGGACGCTATGGCATGAGCTTTGAAAACGCCGCCGGGTTCGTCACGCTGGAACGCGATCAGGGAGACGACCGAAGCTTCCTTCTGCACCCGGC
>JAEULQ010000041.1 GCA_016792685.1 Tabrizicola sp.
ACGCCGCCGGGTTCGTCTCGCTGGATCGCGATGAGGGAGACGACCGAAGCTTCATTCTGCACCCGGCCAGCTGCAACTAGCGGCGGCCCATGTCCGGCTATTGCTGTGCAGACCGGTCAAAGTCTGCGGCGCGGATCCAACCGCGCCGCAGGGATCGGGATCAGAACCGGAGCGCGACCTTGGCTTTCAAGGTCATTGCGTCCAGATCGGTGCCCGAACCGTCAAAGTCGTTGAACTTGTGCTGCAAGAGTTCGCCGCCAACGGTCCAGCGGTCCGAGATCGCGTAGTCGACCCCAAGCCCATAGAGGTAGCCGTTGTCGCTGAGATCGGCGCCCCCGACGGTTGCGCTGGCATAGGCGGCACCAAGGGTACCGTAGACCAGGCTGCGCCCGAATTCACGGCCGGCCGTCAGCGTCAGGGCTGCGACATCGTCAAGCTGGTTGCCTGCCGTGGCCCCAAGGTCGATGGACGCCTTGTCATAGGAAAGCTCGGCCCCGGCGACGAAATTGCCCATGTCCCAGCGATAGCCGCCGTGGACACCGCCAAGCCAGCCGGACCCATCGAGACCGTCGCCGTTGGAATCCACGTCGCCATATCCCAGTTGGCCACCTACATAGGCGCCGGACCAGTCCATCCCAGGCGCGACATAAGGCGCGGCCGCAGGCATGACCTCGGGCTCGGACACGGGCGTTGTAAGTCCACCAGCCAGAGCGGGGCTGACGAAAGCGGCAGAGGCAATCAGTGCTGCGATAGTTTTCATTTCTGTCTCCTTTTTCTTTGCGGCAGCGTGGATCCACCCGAATATTCTGGGTCGGTCTCCACACAGCTCGGTTCAAGGCTGGGGACGCAGCGGGGTAAGGACAATGCCTCCTCACGGGCGCTTGATGACCCATGGTGTCACTGGGCCGGATCAAGCCGACCGCTTTTGCCGATATGGGCCGTTATTGGCCGGTATTGCCCCTTCAGGCCCGATCGGCCAGTTCCAGCCACTCGGATTCGGCCGCATCAAGGGCCGTCTGACGCTCGGCCAGGGCCTCGGTCGCCTTGCGGAATTTGACCGGCTCGCGGCAGAAAAGTTCGGCGTCCGACAGCAGGTCGTTCAGCTTGCCGATCTCGGCCTCCAGTCTTTCGATCAGGGCGGGCAGATCTTCGAGCCGCTTCCTTTCGGTGAAGGAGAGCCCGGCGCCGCGCGGTGCGCTGTCCGGCTTAGCCTGCGGGGCGGTCGCGGGACGTGCGGCGGGCTTGCGGGTCTCATCCGTGGGCTGCGGTCTTTGGGCGGCATAGTCGGACCAGCCGCCGGGATAGACCGTGGCCTTGCCGCCTTCCAGCGCGACAGTCGCCGTGGCGATCCGGTCGATGAAATCGCGGTCGTGGCTGACCAGCAGCACGGTTCCGTCATATTCGCCAAGGATGTCCTGCAGAAGATCCAGGGTCTCGACATCCAGGTCGTTGGTCGGTTCGTCCAGGATCAGAAGGTTCGAGGGCTGGGCCATCAGCTTGGCCAGCAACAGGCGGGCGCGCTCACCGCCTGAAAGGCTGCGCACCGGGGCGCGGGCCTGGGCTTCGTCGAAAAGAAAGTCCTTCAGATAGGCCACGACATGCTTTGGCGTCCCGCGCACCATGACCTGGTCCGAGCTTCCCGAGACCCGCATCAACGGGTCCACGGTCAGGTTGTCCCAGAGGCTTGCCTCAAGGTCGAGCCGGGTTCGAGTCTGGTCGAAGACTGCGATTTCCAGGTTGGTGCCAAGGGTGACCTTGCCTTGGTCCGGTTGAACTTCGCCCGTCAACATCTTGAGAAGCGTGGTCTTTCCGACCCCGTTCGGGCCGACGAAAGCCACCCGGTCGCCGCGCAGGACACGAAGGTCGAAGCCCTTGACGATCAGCTTGTCGCCATAGGACTTGGTCAGGCCCTCGGCCTCGATCACCTTCTTGCCCGAGGTCGGCCCGCTTTCCAGCGCGAAGGCCGCCGTTCCCTGCCTGCGGATCTGGCTCGCGCGGTCGGCACGAAGCTGTTGCAGGGCGCGGACGCGGCCCATGTTGCGCTTGCGTCGAGCGCTGATCCCTTCGACCGCCCATTTCGCCTCGTGCTTGATCTTGCGGTCAAGCTTGTGGCGGGCCTCGTCTTCCTCGGCCCAGACGGTCTCGCGCCAATCCTCGAAGCCTTCGAAGCCAGACTCGCGGCGACGGACCTCGCCCCGGTCGATCCAGAGAGTCGTGCGGGAAAGCGCGCGCAGGAAGGCGCGGTCGTGGGAGATGAGGACGAAGGCAGTGCGGGTTTCGGAAAGTTCGGCTTCAAGCCACTCGATGGCCTGGATGTCGAGATGGTTGGTGGGTT
>JAEULQ010000062.1 GCA_016792685.1 Tabrizicola sp.
TACTTTGAAACGATCCTGCGCGCATAGAGCATGCAGCTTACACGTCTTGACCGCGGTCAAGACCGACGAAGAGAGGGAAAGGTTGGGGGTTCGAGGGTTGACGGGAAGTGAGATCGGGAGAGTGGCTTCCGGCGCCCGTCGTGGAGAAGATCTGATGGCGAAAGCAGCACAGAAAGTCACCCTGTCCCCCTCGCGGGACATCCCCTTCGACAAGCTCGTGCTGAGCCAGTCCAACGTACGGCGCATCAAGGCAGGCGTCTCGGTGGAAGAGTTGGCTGAGGATATCGCGCGGCGAGGGCTCCTGCAGAGCCTGAATGTGCGGCCCGTGCTCGATGCCGATGGTTTCGAGACCGGGATGTTCGAAATCCCGGCCGGGGGTCGTCGCTTCCAGGCGCTGTCGCTGCTGGTGAAGCAGAAGCGGTTGGCCAAGACCGCGCCGATCCCCTGCATCGTGCGGGATGCGGCGTCGGAGATTCTTGCCGAGGACGACTCGCTGGCGGAGAACATGCAGCGCGTCGCCCTGCACCCGCTGGACCAGTTCCGCGCCTTTCAGGCTCTGCGCGAGAAGGGCCAGGGCGAGGAAGCGATAGCGGCGGCCTTCTTCGTGACGCCGCAGATCGTCAAGCAGCGCCTGAAGCTCGCCTCCGTGGCCCCTGCCCTGCTCGATGTCTATGCCGAGGATGGCATGACGCTTGAGCAACTGATGGCGTTCACGGTGAACCCGGACCATGCGCGTCAGGTGCAGGTCTGGGATGCGGTGAAGAACTCCTGGAACAAGGAGCCCTATGCCATCCGGCGCATGCTCACGGAAACCGCGGTCCGGGCATCGGATCGTCGCGCCGTTTTCGTCGGCGTCGATGCCTATGAGGCGGCGGGCGGAGTCGTGCTGCGCGATCTCTTCCAGGGCGATGACGGTGGTTGGCTCGAGGACCCTGCCCTCCTCGACCGGCTGGTCGCCGAGAAGCTCCAAGCCGAAGCCGAGGCACTGTCCTCCGAAGGCTGGAAGTGGATCGAGGTCGCGACCGACCTGCCCTATGGCTACAGCCACGGTCTGCGGCGTCTGGCCGGTGATCCCGCGCCGATGACCGACGAGGAAAGCGCGACCCACGCGGCGCTTCTCGGCGAGTATCGTGCGCTGGAGGACGAGTACTCTGGCCAGGACGACTGCCCCGAAGAGATCGATGCGCGGCTCGGTCAGCTCGAGATGGCGATGGAAGCTGTCGAGCAGCGGCCGCTGATCTACGACCCGGCCGAGGTTGCGCGCGCGGGCGTCTTCGTCACGCTGGATCGGGATGGCAGTCTCGCGGTGTATCGCGGCTATGTCCGGCCGGAGGACGAGCCGCGCGAGGAGACCGCGGTCCAGGATGGTGATGGCGCGGACGTCACGGGGCAGGGGGGTGATGTCGGTGTTTCCAGCTGGAAACCCTCGGGGACCTCTGTCGGCGGCACCGTCATCACTTCGGGTGGTCAGCCGATCGGTGCTGACCTGTCGGAGGAAGAAGATGACGGCGCGCTGAAGCCGCTGCCCGAGCGGTTGGTCATGGAACTGACGGCCCACCGGACCCTTGCGCTGCGCGAGGCCATCGGGCGCTCGCCGGACGTCGCGTTGACACTCCTGCTCCTGAAGCTGGTGAAGGACACCTTCCGCACCTCTTCTGCCTCGGGCAGCTGTCTCGAAGCATCGGTGCGCCACGTCTACATGTCGGCGCAGGCGCCCGATCTGAAGGACAGCGTCGTGGCGAAGCTGGTCGATGAGCGTCACGCCGCCTGGGAGGTCGATCTGCCTCTCGGCGATGATGCCGCGCTCTGGGACTATCTGACGGTACTCGACCAAGGCAGTCGTCTGGCTCTCCTCGCGCATTGCCTCAGCTTCGGGATCAACGCGCTTCATGAGAAGGTGAACCTCTATGGGGCGGGCATCTCCGCCAGCGGCCTGACCCGCCGCATGGCCCATGCCGATCTTGTGGCGCGTGCCGTCGATCTCGACATGGTCGAAGCGGGCTGGGAGCCGACGGTCGATGGCTATCTCAACCGTGTGCCCAAAGCCCGTATCCTCGAGGCCGTGCGTGAGGCGAAGGGGGAGGGGACCGCGCAGTTTCTCGATCACCTGAAGAAGGGCGATATGGCGACCGAAGCCGAGCGGCTTCTGAAGGGCAGCGGTTGGTTGCCCGAGGTCCTCCGCCGGACCGATCTGGCCGCGCAGGACGGCGAGGCGGTCGGAGAAGGGCAGGGGCAGGACGCTGGCCAGCCCGAAGAGGTCGATCTCCCGGCCTTCCTGATGGCTGATTTGCCCGACGGCAATGCGTCGATGATGGCCGCAGAGTGATCTGAGCCGTCCGGGGGCGGGGAAACCCGCCTCCACTCTCACAAAATACAGCAATATCAATATGATGAGTGCGAATGCTCGCATTCGGGATGAGGAATCATGTCTGCAACGACCATCATCGACACAGCCCCCCTCGGGGCGCTGATCCGCTACACCGACGGCAGTCCCAGGCCGCCGGCGCGTTTCACCAAGAAGCTCGCTGCCTGGGAGCGCTCGAACGGCGTCGGCCGTCTCGTGAAGAAGGAAGGGCCTCGGGCCTATCCGACCTGGACGGCACCGGCGTCCTTCACGCTGCACGAGGGCAACTTCTCCTCGGACGGGGTGATCCTCGTCACCATCATGCGCAGCCATTCGGCGGACAGCCGGTTGGTCTTCGAGGTCGCCGAGGAACCGAAGCTCGGGCAGGTCCGCGTGCTTCTGGACTTCGGTGGCAACACCGAGCTGCTGCATCTGACGGAGTCCGTCACTGCGGCCGAACTGTGGATCGCACGCGAAGGTTATCGCAACGCGAGGCTGGAAATCGTCGGTGCCGAGAACGGCGATAGGGCAGGGGGCGCGGACTTGGCCGCCTGAGCCCTGACAATGCGTGAGAGGCCTGCCGAAGGGCGGGCTTCTCACTGACCAAGAACCTCGTCCCGCGATACCGCGGGGTGCCATAGGATCCATCCCCAAAGACGGAGGAATTCAACCAAGAGCCTGCCCGGGAGGCGGGCGGTGGTCAAAGCATCAGCGGGACAACCAGCTCCTGAGGTTAGGGGACCATCCCCCGCTCGCCATTCCCTTCCTTGCCCCGAATCCCGTCTTCGAGATCAACCCGCGAGGGGTCGGACTACGGGCGAGCCCGTGCCGCCTGGTGGATTCGGGCGAGCCGAACGCACCCGGTGATGACAGCAAGTTTTCGGACATTCGAGGTCCTGTCGCGCGGGGGATGGTCCCCCGCCTCCAAGACAGGAGCCAAACAGATGTCCCGCAAAGATGCACACGCCTTCGCCGCCTCCCTCGCCTCCACGCTCATGGTCTCGATCGTTGTCTTCCAGGCAGGGGATGGAACCTTCGGCGCTGTTCCCGCCGATGAAATCGACGGAGACGAGGTCGTGATCGTCTCGGAATACGATCCCTTCGGGTGAGGCTTCGGCCTCACTTCCCGAGGGCCCGGCACGGCGCAGGTGCGCCTCCGGGCCTATCGCAGACCGTGTCATTGGAGATGACGATCTGAGGAACGCGGGTTTGCCACCTGGCGCAGATCGTGGTGCGTCCAGTGCGGAAAGCCGACTGACGTCAGTGTGGCAAGGCATTAGCGGAGATACCGCGAAAGAGGCCACGCATTCAGCGCGCAGCGAGGTCAGCGAGTGGTAGGTAACTAGGGCGGAACGCAGCTATTCACGCAGCATGAACGCAGCCAGATTCGAGACCTGCGACCCAGTCTGCCAGCGTATTGGTTTCACATGGCAGGCCCACCGCGAGACTTTGTGAGAATTCGTGAAACGCAGGTAAGTTCAGTGCGTTGACACCAACAATCACAGGAATTCCGTAAGAGAGTGCGTCTGCAATCACCGTCCGGAAACCACGACCTTCGGCTTCATGCTTGCCGAACTTGTTGACGATCAGTACGTCCGCGCCTTTTTCAAGACTTGCCGATACCAGACCGACCGCCGTCTCCAAAGCCACGGGGTCAAGCCTGCAGCCGTGCGAGTCGCGGCCGAGGTCCTGGCTGATCCGCAGGATGGGTCCATCGGGCAAAACCCGAACATCCATGTCACAGGGCCCCGTATCGCCACGCTCGGAGTTTATCTGGACCGTGCCACAGCAGCGAAGGCCACGCGCTGCCAGTGCGTTCGCCAGCTTGAACAGGATCAGGTCGGTATCGCCGCGTCCAGGTGCCATTGTGTAAGCGAGGTTCATTCTGGGCCTCCTCAGGTCCGGCAGAAGGGTTGAAATTCGACAAGCGCGCCTGCGGGCAGGAAATCGCAGTCAGCGGGCAGAAAGATCAGACCGTCCCTGTCAGGTAACGCACAGACATGGGCGGAATGGGTTTCAGCATCAAACGTCACGACCTCGCGCCCGTGGCCGTCAAAGCCCGTGCAGGTCGCCGGGCGCAATTCGCAGCGCCCCGCCTTTCGTGAAATGGCCGCGCCTGTGACGACATGGCGCCGGGCAGCCTGTCCTGCCTCACCGGTCAACTTGGCAACCAACGCCGTTCCGAAAAGCTGCCAGGTCACGAAGGCAGACAAAGGATTGCCCGGCAGGCCCAGCCAGGACGCCCCCCGGACGCAGCCAAAGGACACCGGCTTGCCTGGTTTGAGAGCAACGCCGCTGAAATGGATGTCACCGCCCAGGGCAAGCAGCGCCGGTTTGACGTGGTCCTCTTCGCCGACCGATATGCCGCCAGTGGTGATGACAAGGTCGGCACAGCCAGCCATCTCTGCCAATTGCAGAAACAACCCGTCTCGGCTGTCGAGGCCCTGTTCGACGGCGACAAGATCAAGTTGGGGTTGCGTGAGGGCGGCGGACAACATTGGGGTGTTTATGTCCCAGATCTGAGCTTCGGCACGCCCCGCACCAGCAACGCGGATTTCATCCCCGGTCACCAGAAGCGCCACGCGCAATCGCCTGCGCGCTAGGATCGATCCTGCCCCGGCGGCAGCGCAGGCGGCGATCGCGCGCGCGTCAAGACGTCGACCCTGATCCAGAACTATGACCCCTGCTGCCATCTCGCTGCCCGCGCGGCGGATGTTGAGCCCGGGCGTCGGTCGCCGATCGATGCGGATGGTGCTGCCGGTCCGTTTGACATCTTCCTGCATCACCACTGCATCCGCACCGTTGGGGACTTTCGCCCCGGTAAAGATGCGCGCGGCCTGGAGGCCGACAAGCGGCACGGTGGAGGACTGCCCCGCCGGAACCCGCGCGACAACGTCAAGTGTCCACGGTCCGTCGCCCGGCAGCGCCGCAGAGGCAAAAGCAAAGCCATCCATCGCGGCATTGTCGAAAGGCGGGGACATGAAGCGTGACGTCACGGGTCTTGCGAGAATGCGACCAAGTGCCTGGTCAAGCGGAATGTTTTCCGTTCCATCGACGGCGGCTGTCCGATCTGCAATCAGTGCCAGCGCCGCATCGATGGCGATCAACTTCTTTGCGACATCATGCCCGTCGCAGCCACACCCGGACCGCGCTACTGGCTGCAGGATCGTCATTGCGCCACCTCCTCATCGAAATGCCCGGGGCCGATGCTGCAATCAAGGTCTCGCAAGAGGCCGTCCTTCAGCCCATAGATCAGCCCATGCACCCGGCAGTTCGCCCCGCGCGCCCAGGCCCGTTGCAGGATCGGCGTCTCGCCCACGCGGCGGACTCCCTCAACCACGTTGAATTCGGCAAGACGGTCGCGCCGCCCTTCCATGTCTGGCTCGCGCCCCAGATCGACGGCATAGGCCCGCGCTAGCCGCCGAATCGGCTCCAGCCAGTGGTCGGTAAGTCCCTGCGGCAGACCTTCCGTCGCGGCCTTGACGCCGCCACAGCCGTAATGACCGCAGACGATAATCTCGCGCACGGCCAGCACCTCGACCGCGAATTCCAGCGCCGACAGAAGGTTCATATCCGACGAGTGGACGATGTTGGCCACGTTTCGATGGACAAATACCTCGCCCGGATCAAGGCCCGCGACTACGTTGGCCGGAACCCGGCTGTCCGAACAGCCGATCCAGAAGAATTCGGGCGCCTGCAAGGCTGCAAGACGGGTGAAATAGCCCGGTTCCTGCGCCTGCCGCTTGGCCGACCAGTCCCGGTTACGCTGCAGAACATCATTCAGCATTCGGGGTCTCCGAAAGTTGGGTCAGCCCCCGTCGCGCCCGCATATGTGCGGACAGCCTTGCCAGATCGGCCCGGGTCAGCCGGGCGCGGGCGATGGGCAGCAGGATCGCATTTTCGGCGACAAGATGACGGCGCACATGCCCCGCGAAGCTCGTCAGCATCGCACGCCCCTCGGCCGAAAGATCGGACCCGGCATCAAGGCAGTCGGCAAGCGTTGCCCGAACGTCGGGCAAGAGGCGCAGAGCTTCATTCTGATCGATCCTGATCCGGTTGATTGCGCTTTCGATGCAGTCCTCGGCCGTGCAGCGTTTCGCAAGAAGCGGAAACAGATCCTCGGCCTCATCGCGGAGATGCACATTCAGCTCTTCGTTCAGAAAGCGCAGCACGGTCAGCGCGGACAGTCGGTCGAGGTGCGCGGCCAGTGCAATTGCGTCAATCACCGCGCAAATCTGGCGTTCGCGCAGATGATCTTCGCTGATGAAGTCGAGAGGCCGACCAAGAAGGCCGGGATGCGTGGGCGCATCCCCGCTGCCGCGTCGCACTGGCTCTGCCGTCTTCATGATGCGCCCTTTCGCGTGGCTCAGATCGGGGCGAGGCTTGCGCCGGTAATCGTCGCCCCTTTGGCAAGCGTCTCGACGAATCCCCGTGATGCGCGCGCCCAGGCGGCCTTTTCCAATGCCTGTGCGATCTTTGGACGGACCGTTTCATAGGGCAGAACCTGCCCCTGGGCGGTGGCGTTCAGGCGGATGATGTGCCAGCCGTGCCGCGACAGGACCGGGGCGGGTGTCATGCCGCCTTCGGTCAGGGTGCGCAGCGCCAACTCGAATTCGGGCACGGTATCGCCGGGGCCAAGCTGGCCAAGATGCCCGCCCGCTGCCTTTGATCCGCAATCGCTTTCGCGGGCGGCGGAGGCAAAGCCTTTGGCGTCGCCCTTCAGCCGCGCAAGGATAGCCTGCGCGCGGGCGCCTGCCAAGGCAGACTCGGCGTCGTCACGCGGATCGCAGGCGCACAGGATGTGCGAAACGTCCCACAACGGGGCCGAGCGATAGCGGCCAGGGTCGCGCGCCCATTCGGCGCGGATGGCTTCCTCCGTCACAGGCGCAATCGTCAGCGCCTCGTCCAGCAGGGCGCGGATCAGGGCTTCGTCTTCCGTCTCGACCCGGCCGGGGGACAGTTCCTCGGGGTCGGCCGCCAACCTGCGTGCCCGCGCCTCTTGCAAGAGCAGCGCGCGGATCGCCAAGGCCTGCGCCGCCTTTCGCCAGGCGATGCCGGGCTTGTCCTTGGGTGCGGTGTGGTTTTGCGCCTCGGCTGCGATGGCGGCCTGCGGGATGGTTTCACCATTCACGGTGACATCAGGGAAAAGGGCGATGTTCATGGCAGTTACTCCGCCGGAGTGGTGGCTGAAGGGCCGGGCTTGGCCTGCCGTGCGTCAAAGGCACGGCGGCGTTCTTCCAGCGGGCGGCGGCGGCGCGACCGCACGATCTGATAGCCGGGCCGCGTGAGCAGATAGCGGAAAGGAGCCGCGAAGCCGGACCAGATGTGGACCAGCCGGGTGAAGGGAAAGAGCATGGTGATGATCAGGCCAAGGAAGATGTGCAGCTTGAACAGCCAATGCACGTCCACCACCGTGACCCAGGCGTTCACGTTCCAGGTGACCACGCTTTGCGACCATTCCATGAAACGGATCATCTCGGCCCCGTCCATGTGCTGAAGCGACTGGGTGATGGTCAGCAGGCCGATGGCAAGCTGCAACCAGATCAGGATCATGATCAGGATATCAAGGGTGGTCGAGGTGGCCCGAATGCGTGGATCGGTCAACCGCCGGTGGATCAGCATGGTGCCGCCGACCAGCGCAGCAAGCCCTGCCGGGCCACCGATCAGCACAGCCATCCACTGCTTCAGCCCATAGGGAACCCCTAACGCATCCAGCACCCAGACCGGCGTGAACAGCCCCACAAGGTGACCGAAGAACACCGTAAGGATGCCGACGTGGAACAGGATTGACCCCCAGATCAGCTGCTTGCGCCGCAGAAGCTGACTGGACG
>JAEULQ010000076.1 GCA_016792685.1 Tabrizicola sp.
CGACACCCCCATCATCTTCGGCTGGCTCGGCCCGTAGATATCAGCGTCCAGAAGCCCGACCCGCCGCCCCTGCCGCGCCAGCGCCACGGCAAGGTTCGAGGCCACGGTCGACTTGCCCACACCGCCCTTGCCGCTTGCCACCGCGATGATCCGGTCGATCCCGGATATCCGCTGCGGCCCGCCCTGATGCGGCGTCGGATGCTGCCCGATCTTGAGCGACGGTGGCGCCGCCTTTGCCGCCGGACCATGGGCCGTCATCACCGCCTGAACCGCGGTCACACCCGGCAGCGCCTTCAGTCGCGCTTCGGCTTCAGCCTGGGCCAGGGCCAGTGCCCGTGCCTCGTCAGGCGTCGCGGCCTCGATCACAAAGCGGATCGTACCGCCCTCGACCGTGAGCGCGCGAATCAAGTCCCGGCTGACCAGATCGCCGCCCTCAGGATGCGCGACCCCCGCCAGAACCTGCATTACCCGATCCCGATCCAAGTCCATCGTTTCTTCTCCGCACAAGATTTATCCTAAGGTCGTCATCTTTGCGCAGAAGGGCAAGGCGTGTTGACCATTTGCTCAAAAAATCGGCGAAGCAGTTCAAAAATCATGACTTTTCCGTGACGTCAGCCATGCAGATGCTGCATGGCAGCATTGATCAGACCCGGTATTGTGCAATCGCAGCATGGGGTCCATCTTACTCTCAACAGCGCGACAGAACGTTGCTGAGAACCTGAAGAGGCTTGAGTGACATGGCTTATGTAAACACCGCTACCGCTGCCCGCAAAGGTCTGCTTGACCGCGTGGCTTCCCTGAAAGACGCCGTTATTGCCGCGATCATGCAGCGCCGGATCTATGACCGGACCGTTGCCGAGCTGAACGCTCTTTCGGACCGCGAACTCTCCGATCTTGGCATCAGCCGTCTCGGCATCACCGAGATCGCCCGCGAAGCGGCCTACGGCAAGTAAGGTTTCGTACGGCCCCCTCCTCCTCCCTGGGGCCTGACGATCAGCGGCGATGCCTTCCTCCTCCCTGGCATCGCCGCACCCTCTGACGGGGCCAAGGGCCCCAAAGCATCGGATGCCCCACCCTCCCCCCCGGGGTCATCTGATATCGGCGGCAGTGCCTTCTCCTCCCTGGCACGGCCGCCCCATATTCCGGGCCTGACAGGCCTGACCTGTATCCGGCGTCCCTCCCCTCCTCCCTGGGGCCCGTGATCCCGCGGCGGTGCCCTCCTCCTCCCTGGCACCGCCGCCCCTTTACGGGCCGAATGGCCCAATAAGATCGGGTGTCCCACCCTCCTCCCGGGACCTCCGACCTTGCGGCGGCTCCCTCTCCTCCTCCCTTGGGAGCCGCCGCCTTTCCTTCCGCTTTCCCCTCTTGCAGCCCAGGCCCCGTCGCGGAATAGTCCGGCGGCCAGACCGTCTGGTGGTCGTCCAGGGGGCAGGAGTGCGGTTATCGGTCATCTCTGCGGCGACAGTGGCCGCCCTGGTTGGCTATGCCTCATCGGTTGCCATCCTGCTTGCCGGGGCAACCGCACTTGGCGCAACGCCCGCCCAGACAGCAAGCTGGCTTCTGGTCATCAGCCTGGGCAAGGCGCTTGGCTCGGCTCTCTTGTCCTGGCGCACGCGCGTGCCCGTGGTTCTTGCCTGGTCAACGCCGGGCGCGGCCCTGATTGCCGCAACCTCGGGACTGAGCTTTGCCGAGGGTGTCGGGGCCTTTGTGGTGGCAGGCCTTCTCATCACCGCAACCGGCCTGATCCGGCCACTGGGTGCCCTGGTCGCCCGCATCCCCGATGCCATTGCCGCCGGAATGCTCGCAGGGGTTCTCTTGCCCTTCTGCCTGAAGGGCGCGGCGACGGCGCAAGCCCTGCCCGGCGTGGTTCTGCCCATGGTCGCGGTCTTCCTGATCGTCCGGCTCTGGAGCCCGGCCTTCGCCGTCCTCGCCGCCTTTGCCACGGGCGTTGCGCTCGCCCTTGCCACCGGGTCCGACCTTTCCAACCTGCAGCTGTCCGCGCCGATCCTTGAACCGGTGCTCCCCGACTTCCGTCTTTCCGTCATCCTTGGCCTCGGGCTGCCGCTTTACCTCGTGACGATGGCCTCGCAGAACCTGCCTGGCTTCGCCACGCTGCGCGCTGCGGGCTATGAGCCACCTGTGGCCTCCGCCCTCACCACAACCGGGCTCATATCCACCGTCACTGCATTTTTCGGCGCCCATACCGTCAGCATGGCCGCAATCACCGCAGCAATCTGCCTTGGCCCTGATGTGCACCCTGACAAGGAAAGGCGCTGGGTCGTCGGTCTTGCCTATGCCGGTGTCTGGGTCCTCCTCGGTCTTCTCAGCCCGACGGTCCTCGCCCTCCTGGCAGCCCTCCCGACCGCCGTCGTGGCCGCCCTCGTCGCCCTTGCCCTGCTCTCTCCCCTGATGGGCGCCCTGACCTCCGCCTTCGCGACCCCCGACCAGCGCTTCCCTGCAACCATGACCCTGGTCACCACAGCGTCCGGTGCAGCTGCCTTCGGCATCGGTGCCGCCTTCTGGGGCCTCGCGGTGGGCCTGGCGGTCTGGGCGCTCCAGCATTTGCGCCAAGCGAAGTGAACTCGGTCGGAGAAGGCCCACCCCAAATCGTGCCCTGACCCGGACCCTACCGCGTGGGCAACCTCCCGGCTTGGCGCTAAAGGGCCAAGACCCCTATCAGAACGACGAAGCCCTATTGAAGATCGAGACCAGGCCCAGCGACTGAAGAATGTCGCGCAGGATCCAGTTCTGACCAACCGCATCGGTCACGCTGCCCTCCGAGGGTCACAAGGCGACCATGGCCACGAACTCAGCAATCAGCGCAGCATATTGCCCAAGGCATTGCGCCAGTACCTGACGATCCGGATCGCCGACCCCATGAGCGAGGGATAAATGACGCTTTAGGCGAATGTGTCGGACGAGATCACCGACAGCATGATCCTGTTCTCGACTGGCCTCACCGATGCCGGTATTCCTTCGGTCGAGCTCGAGGAACTGTTCCGGCCGCTCGGGCCAAGCTATCACAACGAAGGTCCGGCCTATGAAGGGGTCTCGATCCTGTTGCAAACCTCGAATGCCACGACGACCATTGCTGGCCAGGATGCAGCCCTGCTGCGCTGGCTTTTCCCGCCCCAGCCCTGAACGGAAGGCCCCATGACCCCGAAGAAGACCGTCAAGGACTATATCCGCACCATCGTCGACTTTCCGCATGAGGGCATCCTCTTCCGCGACGTGACCACGCTCTTCGCCGATCCGCGCGGGTTCAGGATGTGCGTCGATCAGCTGTTGGCGCCCTATGCCGGGATGCGGATCGACAAGGTCGCCGGGCTTGAAGCGCGGGGCTTCATCTTGGGGGGTGCCGTGGCGCACCAGCTCTCGACCGGTTTTGTCCCGATCCGAAAGAAGGGCAAACTGCCTGGCCAGACCATCTCGCAGGCCTACAAGCTTGAATACGGCGAGGCGGTGGTCGAGGTGCATGACGACGCCATGCAGCCTGGGGAAAAAGTGCTGCTGGTCGATGATCTGCTGGCGACCGGCGGCACGGCGGAGGCCGGCATCCGGCTGATCGAGCGGCTCGGCGCCGAGGTGATAGGCTGCGCCTTTGTCGTCGACCTGCCGGACCTCGGCGGGCGCAAGAAGCTCGAAGCGCTCGGCATGGATGTCCATGCCCTTTGTGAATTCGAAGGGCTCTGACACCGGGCACCGCGCCGGAGTTTTCAAGAAAAACTCCGGTCCGGAACCTTTGCAGGTTCCGGTGCGATTTCCTCAAAGAAATCGCACAACCGGGCGCTGAAGCTGCGTTCCGTTAACCGTCCTGAAAGAGAATCGCTCTACACCGGTGCTTGTCAGGGCTACCCACCCTGGCCGCGCTGCTACCCACAGCGTGACCCACACACCCCCCAAAGCACCCCGTCGCAGGCTTCCTGCGGCGGGGATGTTCTTTCGCCCCCGGAAAGGCGGAAGACCGTCAGCGACCCGCAAGTAACGCAATCGGCGCCGCCACTTAAGCGCCAAGTGACAAGGCCCACGTCGAGCGTTCCTTCAGCCCAGCACCGCGCCAGGGTTCATGATTCCCACCGGGTCAAGTGCCGCCTTGATCGCCCGCATGGCCGCCAGCTTCCCCGGATCGCCATAGCGTGCCAGATCGCCGACCTTCAGCCGCCCGACCCCATGCTCCGCCGCGACCGACCCGCCAAGGGCATGCACCAGGTCGTGGACGACAGCCTTGACCCTGTCCTTGACCGCCTCGTGTTCAGCCCGACCGTGCCCTCGCGCCGGAAAGACATTCCAGTGCAGGTTGCCATCCCCCAGGTGCCCGAAGCAGTTCACCCGGAATGCTCCCAGCTCCGCTATCGCCCGCGGCGCCTCGGCAATGAAATCCGGGATCGCCGACAGGGGCAGCGAAATGTCATGGCTCGACACCGCACCCACCTTGCGGTTCGCCAAGGGGATCGTCTCGCGCAGGGCCCAGAGTTGCGCCGCCTGAGCCCCGGAATGGGCGATCACCCCATCCGTCACCAGCCCCGCATCGGCCCCCGCCGCATAAAGCCCCGCCATTGTCCCTTCTGGATCCAGCCCGGCCGGCAGCTCCAGTTCCACAAGCACCAGCCATTCCGGCACCGGATCGAAGGGCGCGCGCAGGTCGAACCCGGTTTCGGCCAGAAAATCGAACCCCATGCGGTGAATAAGCTCGAAACCCGACACAAGCCCCGCGGCCCTTTCGCCAAACAGCGCCAGAAGCTCCAGCGCCTCCCCGGGCGAAGGCACCGCCAGCATCGCCACCACCCGGGCCGCAGGTTGGGGGAAAAGCTTCAGGCTTGCAGCCGTGATCACGCCAAGCGTGCCCTCCGACCCGATCAGCAGATGCCGCAGATCGTATCCCGCATTGTCCTTCCTGAGCCGCGTCAGGCCGTTGAACACCGTGCCGTCCGGCAGCACTGCCTCCAGCCCCAGACACAGGTCCCGCGCATTGCCATAGCGCAGGACCGCTGTCCCCCCGGCATTGGCCGCAAGATTTCCGCCGATCCGGCAACTGCCCTCCGAGGCGAGGCTCAGCGGAAAAAGCCGCCCGACCTTCTCGGCCTCGGCCTGGACATCGGCCAGGACCATCCCCGCCTCGACCACCATCGCGTTTTCTTCTGGCCAGATCCCG
This sequence comes from Tabrizicola sp., assembly GCA_016792685.1. Classification (GTDB taxonomy): domain Bacteria; phylum Pseudomonadota; class Alphaproteobacteria; order Rhodobacterales; family Rhodobacteraceae; genus Tabrizicola. The sequence goes on from JAEULQ010000076.1 coordinate 5,153, forward strand.
CGCAAGGCCACCATCCGCTCCAGCGACAGCAGAAGCGGCGCGGGGCCAGAGGCCATGATCTGCCCGCCAACAAGACCCGTCCCGCCGCTGATCGGCACGACCCCCACTCGCGCCGCGGCACAGGCCCTGATGATCGCCGCCACGTCCTCGGTCTGCCGCGGCCGGGCCAGCACCCCCGCCAGCCCCGCCCAGCGCCCGCGAGGCTCTTCCAGATGCCGTGGCTCAGGGGCGGAAAGCGTGCCCTCGGGCACCAACGCAGCAAGCGCCGAGACAAAACCGGGATCGCAGGGGTTCAGCATGGGCGGCCTCCTCGCCCCTTGCTACCCCGCACTCAGGTCAAGGGCCAGAGTGTCAGTCGATATAGGCTGGCTCAAGGACGATTACCGTCGGTTCGGACGGCAGGTCGTCCAGCGACAACGCAATCTGCGCGCCGCCGGTCTCGACCACGGTGAATTCGGACGACATCTCGGCCAGGAAGGCCTCGAGCGACGCCTGGCTGAACCAGTGCATCGGAATCACGACCGAAGACCGCAGCCGCCGCACCACACCGGCCATATCCTCAAGCCGCATTGTATAGCCGCCATCGACCGGCACCATGACCACATCCAGCCGCCCGATCGCGGCATACTGCTCGTCCGAGGGGATCTGGTGCAGATGCCCAAGATGACCGATGCAAAGACCCGCCGTCTCGAAGATGAAGATCGAATTCCCGTCCTTCCGAGCACCCTCGCCGAAAGGACCGCGCGTGTCGGTGGTGACGTTCCGGACCAGCATCGAGCCCAGATCGAGCCGGTGGCTTGCCGGCGCCGAACCCTCGCCCCAGCCCTGCAGCACATGGGCGATACGGGCGTCGGGCGCGGTGGTCCAATGGGTGTCGTGCGCGTTGTTCATCGTCACGACATCCGGCACCAGGTCCTGCGTCCCCGTATAGCCGGTGTAATCTGTCACCGCGACGGTGCCGTCCGGCGTGACGATGGCAAAGCTCGCATGGTCGATGTAGCGGATCAGGACCGCATCCGGATCCAGACCGTCCTGCAGCGCCGCCGGCACGACCTGCGGCTCAGCCGCCGCCAGGGCGATGCAATGCGACGGGATCCGGTCCTGCGCAAAGGCAGGCGCGGCAATCACGGCCAGGGTCAGGGCAAGACGCATCGCGGGGCTCCCCTCTGACCCGAACCTAGCCCGGTTTGCGCCCGCGTCACGCGAAATCCGTCAGCCGCGCGCCGCCACCATGGCGTGAAGCGCCGCCACGCTGCGCAGATTGCGCGCCGTCATCGGCGCAGGGAGAAGCTTTGGCAGCTTCTCGGCCAGTTTCGACGTGCCATAGCCCCCCGGCGTATGCAGGGTGAAGCGGCGCGGGGCGATGTGCCAGCCGTCCCCCGGCTGCGCCAGCGCCTGCAACGCCGCCTCGTCCGGCGCGGGCGTCTCGTTCAGGAAACAGACATGAATCCGATTGCCCTCCGCGCCCTGGAACGGGTGATCCATGAGGGCTTCGGCAATCTCCGCCGCTCCCAGCACGAAACACTCTGGCGCAAAGCCGAAGCGCGTCGCGATCTCGTCCCGGATCAGCGCCTCCAGCACCGGCGCCGCCAGATCGCTCTCGAACACCGCATTGCCCGACTGGATATAGGTCTCGACCCGCTGAAACCCCATCCCGGACAGCATCGCACGAAATTCTGCCATCGGCAGCTTTCCGGCGCCCCCGACATTCACCCCGCGCAGAAGCGCTACCCAAACCGACATGCTGGACCCACTCCTTGCCTTTCACCTGGCACAAATATCCCCGCCGGAGGCACGCCCTGAGCGGTTTCGCGTTCTTCACGCGAAACCGCGAGACAAAGGGAATGCGCGGAACGTGCTCCATCTGACAGGCGCCCCGACCCGGGCCTCAGCCGACGTCGGTTCGCCCGCGCCGGTCGCCTCGCAGGTTGGCGTAAAGCACATGATTGCGCCAGCGGCCGTTGATCTGCAGATAGCTCTGCGCCACGCCTTCATATTTGAAGCCGCATTTCTCCAGCACGCCCCGCGAGGCCACGTTTTCCGGCAGGCAGGCGGCTTCCAGACGGCTCAAGTCCATCCGGGTAAAGGCATGATGGGTCAGCGCTAGGATCGCCTCACGCATGTAACCCTGCCGGGCGAAGGGCTCACCGATCCAGTAGCCGAAGGTCCCGGTCTGCGACGGCCCCCGGCGGATGTTGTCCAGCGTCAAGGCCCCCAGAAGCTGGTTGTCCTCGCGCCGGATCATCAGCATCGGCAATGCCGTGCCCTGGGCTTCGGCCCGCTGCGCCCAGTAGACCCGGTTGGTGAAGGCCCGCCGCGTCAGGTGGTCATTGGCCCAGACCGGCTCCCATTTCGACAGGAATTCGGCCGATGTCTCGCGCAGCTCGGACCATTGCCGCCAGTCGCCATGTTCCGGCAGTCGGAGCGTCATCCGCTCGGTCTCAACCCTGACACGGCGCTTCAGGCTCAGCATCAGCCGGACAGTCCCCTGCGAACCTCGTCGAGCCCGGGCGCCGCCGTGACAGGTCCATAGATCGCCAGCGCCGCGCGTGCCGCGGTCACTTCGGCGGCATAGGCGCGGACCGCGGCCGTGTCGACCGCGTCGATCTTGGCCACCGCCTCGCTGACCGCAGGCACCCGGCCCCAGATCGACAAGAGCCGCGCATTGCGCTCGGCCCGGGACGACGGGCTTTCCAGCCCCATCAGCATCCCCGCCCTGAGCTGCGCCCGTGCGCGTGCCACCTCTGCCTCGCTCATGTCCTCGGCCGCGCGCTTCAACTCATCCAGCGTCAGCTGCGTGAGATCCCCGATCTCGGCTTCCGACGTTCCGGCATAGACCGTGATCTGCCCGGTGTCTTCATAGGCCGAGGACTGGGCATAGATCGAATAGCATAGCCCCCGGTCTTCGCGGATCTTCTGGAAAAGGCGGCTCGACATGCCACCGCCCATCGCCGTCGAATAGACCTGCGCGGCATAGACCTTGTCATCGCGGTAGCCCGGTCCCTCGAAGGACAGGGCAAAGTGCACCTGCTCCAGGTCCTTCACCTCGCGGCGCTCCCCGCCGACGAAGCGCGCCGGCTCCACGACCGACCGGCCTACCGGCTTCAGCCCCCCGAAGATGCGCTCTGCCGCTTCGACGATCGCGTCGTGATCGACCCCGCCCGCAGCCGAGAGGATCATCTGGTCCGGCCCGTAATGCGCGCCGGTAAAGCCCTCGAAATCGGCCTTCCGGAACGAGGCCACCCGCTCTTCCGGGCCAAGGATCGTGCGGCCGAAAGGCTGGTCGGGATAGCTCACCTCATGCAGCCAGTCGAAGATGATGTCGTCCGGCGTATCCAGCGCCTGGCCGATCTCCTGCAGGATGACATGGCGTTCGGTCTCGATATCCGCCTTGCGGAAGAGCGGGTTGAGGACGATATCCGCAATCACGTCCAGCGCCATGACCACATCGCCCGACAGGACCCGCGCGTAATAGGCCGTCATCTCGCGGCTGGTATAGGCGTTGATATAGCCGCCCACATCCTCGATTTCCTCGGCGATCCGCAGGGCCGACCGGCGGCGCGTGCCCTTGAAGGCCATATGCTCCAGGAAATGCGCGATCCCGTTCTGCGCCGGCGTCTCGTGCCGCCCGCCAGCCTCGACCCAAAGTCCGATCGAGGCCGACATCAGCCCCGGCATCGCCTCGGTCACAATGCGAAAGCCGTTCGGCAGGCGGTGCAGACGTTCGCTCAACGGGCAATCCTTTCGCGGATCAGTTCCTGCAGCGCGGCCAGATCGTTCGGCACCCTGGTCATCCGCTCCTCGCGCTGGAAGAGATCGGCCATATGCAGTGGCAGGCCCGGGCGGATGCCGGTCGCCCGCTCCACCGCATCAGGGAATTTCGCCGGATGCGCCGTTGCCAGCGTGATCATCGGTTCGTCGCCCAGATGCTCCTCCGCGACTTTCACCCCGACAGCGGAATGCGGACACAGGAGCTCGCCAGTGGTCTTGTGCAGCCGCGCGATGGTCGCCAGCGTCTCTTCCTCGCTGCAGGACCCCGACTCGAACTGGGCGCGCAGCCGTTCCAGAACGTCCTGCCGGATGCGGAACCCGCCCGACTTCATCTCGCCCATCAGCTCGGCAATCGCCGGACCATCGTGCAGATAGGCGTCAAACAGCGCCCGCTCGAAGTTCGACGAGACCTGAATGTCCATCGATGGGCTGACCGAAGGCTTGACCCCGTTCGTCCGGTATTCCCCCGTCCGCAGCGCCCGGTCCAGGATGTCGTTCTGGTTCGTCGCAATCACCAGCCGGTCGATCGTCAGGCCCAGCCACTGCGCGATCGACCCGGCATAGATGTCGCCGAAGTTGCCGGTCGGGACCGTGAAGCTCACCTGGCGATGCGGCGCGCCTAGCGCCACGCCCGCATAGAAATAATAGACCACCTGGGCCAGCACGCGGGCCCAGTTGATGCTGTTGACCCCCGCCAGCCGGACACCGTCGCGGAAGGCAAAGTCGTTGAACATGTCCTTCACGCGGGCCTGGGCATCGTCGAAATCGCCCTCAATCGCAAGGGCATGGACATTGGCCTCGGACGGCGTCGTCATCTGCCGCCGCTGCACGTCCGACACGCGCCCATGCGGGAACAGGATGAACACATCCACATTCGCCAACCCCCGGAAAGCCTCGATCGCCGCCGATCCGGTGTCGCCCGAAGTGGCGCCGACAATCGTGATCCGCTCCCCCGTCTTGGCCAGCGCCGCCTGCATCATCTGACCGATGAGGCTCATGGCAAAGTCCTTGAAGGCAAGCGTCGGCCCGTGGAATAGTTCCAGCAGGAAATGGTTCGACCCCAGCTGCACCATCGGCGCACGGGCGGCATGGTGGAACCCGCCATAGGCCTTGTCGATCAGGCCGCGGAATTCGTCATCCGTGAAGAACCCGCCCAGAAACGGCCGCATCACCCGGAACGCGACCTCCTCATAAGGAAGGCCCGCCAGCGCGGCAATCTCCCAATGCTCCATCACGGGCATGGTCTGCGGCACATAAAGCCCGCCGTCACGGGCAAGCCCGGTCATCATCGCTTCGCCGAAGCCCAGGATCGGCGCGCTGCCACGGGTCGAGATGTAGTTCATTGCTTCGCCTTCAAACCTTCCGCGCCCTGATACGCCAGAGAAGAAAGACTGTCATCCCCGCCCAGGTCGCCGCCAAAAGGAACCACTGGATCGCATAGCCCCAGTGGTTGTTGGGTATAGACGATGTGTCGACCGGAACCGGCGTGATCCCGTCACCGACTGGCTTGGCTGCGACAATTAATGTCGCTTCCGTGTCCAGCTTCTGGGCCATGGCCGCGACATCGCGTGCAAACCAGAGACCCGTCTTCGCATCGGGCGGTGGGGTGGACGCGTCGGCATCCTGCGGCCAGTGGAGGTTGCCCTCGACCCGGGCCGCGCGCGGGGGCCGGGGGACATTGCGCATGTCCTCCTCGATGAAGCCGCGCTGCACCATGATCCGGCGGCCATCGGGCAGGGCGAAAGCCTCGATCACCAGCACGCCGGGGCTTGCCCCCTTCTGGCCCGCCAGAACCTCCAGGTATTCGCCCGTAAAGCGCCCATCGGCAAAGACCGCCTGGAACTTGTGCGGCCCCTCTTCCGGCACTGCAGGCAAGGGAATCGCGGCATTGCCGATCCGCGCCTCGATCTCGTCCAGATAGATGCGCTTCTCTTCCATCCGGCGCAGTTGCCAGAAGCCGAGGCTCATCAGGATCGCGACCCCGACAATGCCCATGAGGACGGGAAAGGCGTAGCGACGCATGGGATACCCCGGAAATGAAAGCGCAGGCCCGAAGGCCCGCGCTGACCAGTGACTTTGGGCCTCTGGCTTACTGCCCCCAGACGTAGACGGCGGCAAAGAGGAACAGCCAGACCACGTCAACGAAGTGCCAGTACCAGGCTGCAGCCTCGAAGCCCACGTGCTTCTCGGGCGTGAAGTGGCCCTTCAGCGCACGGATCAGGCAGACAGTCAGGAAGATCGTCCCGATGATGACGTGGAAGCCGTGGAAGCCCGTCGCCATGAAGAACGAGGCGCCATAGATGTTGCCGGCGAAACCGAAGGCCGCGTGGCTGTATTCATAGGCCTGCATCCCGGTGAAGATCACGCCCAGAGCAATCGCGATGATCAGGCCGTTCACCAGATCCTTGCGGTTGTTCTCATGCACCAGCGCATGGTGGGCCCAGGTCGCAGCGCAGCCCGAAAGAAGCAGGATCAGCGTGTTCATGAAGGGCAGGTGCCAGGGGTCGAAGGTCTCGATCCCGGCCGGCGGCCAAACGCCGTCGATAGCCGGGCTATCCGGCCCCATCGGATACATCCGGTGCTTGAAGAAGGTCCAGAACCAGGCCGAGAAGAACATCACTTCCGACATGATGAAGAGGATGAAGCCATAGCGCAGGCCCAGCCGCACCACCGGGGTGTGGTCACCCGCATGGCTTTCGTGAACGACTTCCGACCACCAGGCGTACATGACGTAAAGCACGCCCGCGAGGCCGATCAGGCCCAGCCACGGACCCGAGCCGTGCATCCACAGCACCGCGCCGAACAGCATGATGAAGCCTGCAACAGCCCCAAGCAGCGGCCAGATCGACGGCGGCAGGACGTGGTAATCGTGGTTCTTTGCGTGGGCCATGGCCGGCGTTTCCCTCGTTGTCTGTCTCAGTTCACCGCGGCTTCATCCGCGGCGGAAGATTTCAAAGCCGCCTGTTCCGCAGGCAGCGGTGTTTCGTGGAAGGTATAGCTCAGCACGATCTCATGCACAAACTGCCCTTCGGGGTCTTCGACCATCGCAGGGTCGACATAGAAGCTGACCGGCATCTGCACCGTCTCGCCGGGCTGCAACACCTGTTCGGTGAAGCAGAAGCACTCGATCTTGGTGAAATACCCGCCCGCAGCATAGGGGAAGACGTTGAAGCTTGCCGTCCCCGCTACCACCCGGTCGGTCGGGTTGTGGGCCTCATAAAAGGCCAGACCCGTCTCGCCGACGCGGATCTCCATCGAACGCACGACCGGCTTGAAGGTCCAGGGCATTCCCTGTTCCAGCGACGCATCGAAGCGCACCTTCACGGTCTGCTCCAGAACCACATCCGACCCCGCCTCGGCCACCGAGGTCGTGCCGCCAAAACCCGTCACCCGGCAGAACCAGTCATAGAAAGGCACTGCCGCAAACGACAGCGATGCCATGGTCACCACCACGGCCACAAGCTGGACCAGCGTCCGTTTCGGTCCCTGCAGGCGCGGGAGGATCATTCGCTGTCCTCCTGCGGCGCCGGTTCGGACTGGAAGGTGTGATCGAAGCCCTGCATCGGATCGCCGCGCTTCACCTTGACCACGGTCAGAGCGAAGACCAGCACGACAAAGGCCGCCAGCGTCAGCCCAAGGCCAAGGTTCCGGCTGAACCGGCGTTTGTGCAGCTCATGTTCGGGGCGGAAGGTCATTTCACCAGCCCCCCAGCCCTGCGGATTTCAGCGCCAGTTCCACCAGGAAGGCCGCGAAATGCAGGAAAAGGTACAAAAGCGAGACGCGGAAGAAGGCTTTCTCGACCGCATATTTGTCCGCCTCGGCCATCACCTCGTCGCGCCGCCAGATGCGGAAGGCGCCGATGACGAACCAGGCGTTCAGCACCACGGCCACCGCCAGCGTGAACGGCCCGCCGATCGAGGTCATCGCCACCCCCAGCGCCACCGGCACCAGCAAAAGCGTATAGGCCAGGATATGCGCCCGCGTGGCCTTCCGGCCATGGGTCACCGTCAGCATAGGCACGCCCGCTGCGTGGTAGTCTTCCTTCATGAACAAGGCCAGAGCCCAGAAATGCGGCGGGGTCCACATGAAGATCAGCGCGAACATCAGGAACGCCTCAAGCGAAACGCTTCCGGTCACAGCGACCCAGCCGATCATCGGCGGGAAGGCCCCGGCCGCACCGCCGATGACGATGTTCTGCGGGGTCGACCGCTTGAGCCACATCGAATAGACGACGGCATAGAAGAAGATCGTGAAGGCCAGAAGCGCGGCGGCCATCAGGTTGGTGGCAAGCCCCAGCATCACGACGCTGATCCCGGAAAGCCCCAAGCCCACCGCAAGCGCTTCGCCCGCCTGCACCTTTCCTGCCGGCACCGGCCGACGCTGGGTGCGCTTCATCACCTGGTCGATATCGGCATCCCACCACATGTTCAGCGCGCCCGAGGCCCCGGCCCCCAGCGCAATGAACAGGATCGCGGCAAAACCCTCGACCGGATGGAGCCCGACCGGCGCCACCAGAAGCCCGACCAGCGCGGTGAAAACCACAAGCGACATCACGCGCGGCTTCAAGAGCTGCACATAGTCGCCGAACCCCGCCTCATGCGGGGCTTCGGTTGCGCCCTGATATGCTCCGATGTCGCTCACTTGGGACCCATCTCAGTAACGAGGGGCCTGCCTGACGCAAGCCCCGCGTGGTCACGCAGACTTAAGGCCTCAGTCGTTCGAGGCAACCTGAACCGGGGCTTCGGTCGCCGCCTGCGACAGGATGACATCCCCCGCCTTGGCCTTGGCCAGCCACTCGGCATAGGCAGCTTCCGACACCACCTTCACGGTGATCGGCATGTAGGCATGCATCTGCCCGCAGATTTCCGAGCACTGACCGAAGTAGATGCCTTCCTTCTCGGCCTCGAACCACAGCGCGGCAGTCCGCCCCGGGACCGCATCCTGCATGACGCCAAAGGCGGGGATCTTCCAGGAATGGATCACGTCGGTCGCGGTAACCTGCACCACGACGACCTTGCCCACCGGCACGACCACAGCCGTGTCGGTCGCAAGCAGGAACTGCTCCTTCGAGTAGCCCGCCGCTTTCAGCTGTTCCTCGACCTCGGGGGTCAGCATGTTCGTCCCGCCAGAGGCCGGAGAGCCGATCATGTAGCTGTCGAACGAAATCCCCTCGTCGACATATTCATAGGACCAATACCACTGGTTGCCGGTCGCCTTGATGGTGACCTCGCCCACCGGAATTTCCTGCTGCTTGAACAGGATCGGCAGCGAGAAGGACCCGATGACCACCAGGATCACGATCGGGATCAGGGTCCATGCCACTTCCAGCGGGCTGTTGTGGGTAAAGCGCGCCGGCGTCGGGTTGGCCCGACGGTTGAAGCGCAGGATCGTGTAGATCAGAAGCCCGGTCACGAAGATGACGATGGCGCCGATGATGTAGTTGATCATCGTGTCCAGCCAGACGATGTCATGCTTCAGCTCGGTCGCCGAGGGCTGGAAGCCCATTCCGCCCGGCTCGGGTTGACCGATGATTTCCAAAGCCTGCTGCGCCAGGACCTGCCCTGCCACGAGCGTGCTCAACCCTGCCGCGGCGATTCCGCCGATCACGTTCGAAAGACGCATACTTTTGTTCCCGTTCACGTCGCGGCCTGGCGCCGCCTTCTCGGGCCCTGCCGTCAAGGGCAGAATCCCGCTGTTTCCCACGGCCCTCAAACCATATTAGCTTGTCCGCGACAAGCAAAACCGTTGCGACAAAGCAGCGCCGATTGGCACGGGTTCGGGAAAAGCGGAAGCGCATGGCCTTCATCAAGCTCACCCTCGTCACTTTCGGTCTGGTCTATGTCGCGGCCTTGTCCGGAATCTACCTTTTCCAACGGGATCTGCAGTATTTCCCCACCCGCCGCGACCCCGCGCCCGAAGCGCTCGGCCTGACCGGGGTCGAGCGTCTGACCCTCGCCACCCCTGACGGAGAGAGCCTCGTCCTGTGGTACGCGCCCCCCGCAGGCAACCGCCCGGTCATCCTTTTTCTTCAAGGCAACGCGGGCGAGATCGCCGACCGCGCCGACCGGCTCGCCTTTTACCGCTCGCGGGGTTTCGGCGCCGCATTCCTCAGCTATCGGGGGTTCGGCGGCTCGACCGGCAGGCCCAGCGAGACGGGGCTTCTGGCCGATACCAAGGCCGCATACGACTTTCTCCGAAACACCGGTGTCCCTTCGGAACGCATCATCCTGGTCGGCGAAAGCCTCGGCACCGGCCCCGCCGTCCAGACCGCCGCGCGGCACCCTGTCGGGGCTGTCGTGCTTGAGGCGCCCTATTCCGCCGCCGTCGATATCGCCCGCCGCGCCTATCGCTGGCTTCCCGTCGGCCTTCTGATGCGCGACCAATACCGCTCGCGCGACCACATCGCCCGGATCCGCGCACCACTGCTGATCCTGCACGGCGAAAATGACGATGTGATCCCCATCGGCTTCGGCAAACGCCTTTTTAAGGCTGCAAGCGACCCCAAGACCTTCCTCTCCCTCGGACCCACCGGCCACGACGCGCTTTTCGACCCCGACACCTGGGCCAAGGAAGTCGCCTTCCTCGACCAGTTGTTCCCGCCATGACCTTTGAACGTGGCCCGCACGTCGCCGCACTCCTTTTATCCCCGTGTCCGGCCGGCATTCATGCGCACCACTCCAGGCAGTAACGATTCGCGCGACACGGTTAATTGCCCCCGTCTCTGGAGGAGTAGAGACGGAAGGAAGATGGAAAATAGACGCTCAACTTGTTCGAAATATCCTAGTTTAACACAGCGTTCTCAGTAGTTTGCCCGGCGCTGCTCAATCCATTCCGAGTTCTACCCCTCCATCCCTTTCACCCTTCGTTAGGCCATCACCGCGCGCTGCTCCACGCTACACCCCAGCTCACCCGCTTGCGGCCACCCCTCCCCCGGCCTACCTTCCCGGGAACCCCCGTAAGGATTGCCCGATGACCGACGCCCCTTTCCGCCCCTTCGAGACCCATCTCGACGAAGCCACCGCCCTCGCCACACTTCGCGAAGCGACCGTCGGCGCGGATGACGGCGAGCTCTTCCTCGAACGCCGCCGGGCCGAAACCATCGTCCTCGACGATGGCCGGATCAAGCAGGCGACCTATGACGCGAGTCAGGGTTTCGGCCTCCGCGCCGTCCGGGGAGAGGTTGCAGGCTACGCCCATTCCACTGAAATTTCAGAGACTTCGCTCCGCCGCGCAACCGAGACTGCCCGGCTGGCGGTCGGCGCAGGCGGTGGCTCACTTGCCGACAGCCCCCGTGGCACCAACACAAGGCTCTACCGCGCCCTCGACCCGATGGCCGACGCCGCCTTCCCGGTGAAGATCGAACTTCTTCGCGAAATCGACGCCCATGCCCGTGCTTTGGACCCCCGTGTCGTGCAGGTCTCGGCGACCCTCTCTGCCAGTCTGCAAGAGGTGGAAATCCTGCGACCGGACGGGCTGCGCCTGACGGACATCCGCCCGATGGCCCGCCTCAATGTCTCTGTAATGATTGAGGAAAACGGCCGCCGTGAGCAAGGCGGCATGGGCAAAGGCGGCCGCCACGGCCTGGCCCAGCTCATGTCCCCCGAGACCTGGAAACCCATGCTGGCCGAGGCCCTCCGCATCGCCCGCGTCAACCTCACCGCAACCGAGGCCCCCGCCGGCATGATGGACGTCGTCCTCGGCCCAGGCTGGCCAGGGATCCTGTTGCACGAGGCAATCGGGCATGGGCTGGAAGGTGACTTCAACCGCAAGGAAACCTCGGCCTTCTCGGGACTGATGGGCAAGCAGATCGCCTCGAAAGGCGTTACCGTTCTCGACGACGGCACCATCCCCGACCGGCGGGGATCGATCTCGATCGACGACGAAGGCACCCCATCGGCGAAGAACACGCTCATCGAAGACGGCGTCCTCGTCGGCTATATGCAGGACCGCCAGAACGCGAGGCTGATGGGCGTCGCCCCGACCGGCAACGGCCGCCGCGAAAGCTTTGCCCATATCCCGATGCCGCGGATGACCAACACCTACATGCTCGCCGGGAAGGACGACCCCAAGGACATCGTCGCCAGCCTCAAGGACGGGATCTACGCCGTGGGCTTCTGTGGCGGCCAAGTCGATATAACTTCAGGGAAATTCGTCTTTTCCTGCACCGAGGCCTACCGGGTCCGGAACGGCGTGATCGGCGAGGCGGTGAAGGGGGCCACCCTGATCGGCGACGGCGCCACGGCGCTGAAAGGCATCCGGGCCGTCGGCAATGACCTTGAGCTTGACCCCGGCATCGGCAACTGCGGCAAGGCGGGCCAATGGGTTCCCGTCGGCGTGGGCCAACCGACCCTGCTGATCAGCGGGCTGACGGTCGGCGGGGCAGCGGCGTGATCCTTGTCGGCCAGTACGACAGCCCCGTCACCCGCCGCGTCGCCGTGGCGCTGCACCACTACGGTATCGGCTTCACCCGTGACACCCGGTCGATCTTCACCGATGCGGCCGAAGTCGGCCGGATCAGCCCGCTGACCCGGATCCCGGCCCTTGTCCTTGATGACGGCGAGGTTCTGATCGACAGCGCCGCGATCCTTGATTTCTTGGATGAATTGGCCGGCGACCGCGCGCTTTGCCCCGCGTCTGGCCCGACGCGCCGCCAGGTCCTGCAGATGACCGCCCTCGCCCAAGGCACCTTGGAAAAGGCCGCTGCGGTCGTCTATGAGCGCCACTTCCACAAGCCTGACCAGCAAAGCCAGGCCTGGCTCACCCGCTGCCTCGCCCAGACCCGGGCAGGCCTTGACGAGCTGACCCGCCGCCTCGCTGCCCCCTACGCCTGCGGCTCGGCGCTCAGCCATGCCGATGTGATGATCACCACGCTGATCTGGTACATGCAGGACCGGATGGACGAATGCCTCTCGCCCGCCGACCACGCCCCGCTCATCGCGCTGGCCCGGCATTGCGAGACCCTGCCCGCCTTCCGCGCCGCCGCGATCAGCGACTTCGAGAAAATGCCGCGCTGACCTGGCGCAACGCCGATTTCCGAACGGAAATCGGTCCGGAAATCGTACGATTTCCGGGGCTTGGCCCTACCGGATGAACTTGCCCTTCAAGGCGTCGGCAAAGGCGTTGCCCCCGCCCTGCGGTCCGCTTTGCATCGGACCCCGCACCGGCTTTGCTGCTCCCGGTCCCCGCTCCCGCTGCTGATCTTTCGCCGAGGCGCCGCCATCCGATTTCATCGAAAGCCCGATCCGCTTGCGGCCGACATCGACCTCGACCACCCGGACCTTGACGACATCGCCAGCCTTTACAATGGCATGCGGGTCCTTGACGAAGCTGTCGGACAGCTGGCTCACATGGACAAGCCCGTCCTGATGCACCCCCACATCGACGAAGGCCCCAAAGGCTGCGACGTTGGTCACCGTGCCTTCCAGCACCATGCCGGGCCGAAGGTCGGTGATCTCGTTCACGCCCTCGGTAAAGGTCGCGGTCTTGAAGCTTGGCCGAGGGTCGCGGCCAGGCTTTTCCAGTTCCGACAGGATGTCCTTCACGGTCGGCAGCCCGAACCGCTCATCAACAAAGGCGGCCGGGTTCAGCCGCTTCAGCGTGGCCCCATCGCCCATCAGCGCCCGGATGTCCCGACCGCATGCCGCGACGATTTTCCGCGCCACATCATAGGCTTCGGGGTGAACGGATGAGGCATCCAGGGGTTCCTTGCCCCCGGTGATCCGCAGGAAGCCCGCCGCCTGCTCAAAGGCCTTGGGCCCGAGCCGTGCGACCTTCAAAAGCTCTTTCCGCGTCGCAAAGGGCCCATTCGTATCGCGATGTGCGACGATCGCCTCGGCCAGCCCCGGCCCTACTCCGGACACGCGCGCGAGCAGGGGTGCAGAGGCGGTATTCAGATCCACACCCACCGCGTTCACCGCGTCTTCGACCACTGCGTCCAGCGATTTCGCCAGCCGGTGCTGGTCGACATCATGCTGGTACTGGCCCACGCCGATCGCCTTGGGCTCGATCTTCACCAGCTCGGCCAGCGGGTCCTGCAGCCGCCGGGCAATCGACACCGCGCCGCGCAAGGACACGTCCAAATCGGGGAACTCCCGCGCGGCCAGCTCGCTTGCCGAATAGACCGAGGCCCCGGCTTCGCTGACCACCACTTTCGTGGGCTTCTCGGCACTCGCAGGCAGCAGCGCCAGGAGGTCGGACACCAGCTTTTCCGTCTCACGGCTGGCGGTGCCATTGCCGATGGAGATGAGCTTCACCCCATGCTGGCCGATCAGGCGCGCGATGGCCACCTGCGCGCCCTTCAGGTCGTTCTTCGGCTGGAACGGATAGACCGTGTCGGTCGCAACCACCTTGCCGGTCGCATCCACCACGGCGACTTTCACCCCAGTCCGGATTCCCGGATCAAGCCCCATCGTGGCCTTGCCGCCCGCGGGCGCAGCCAGAAGCAGGTCCTTGAGGTTTCGCGCGAAAACCCGGATCGCCTCGGCCTCGGCTGCCTCACGCAGATCGCCCATAAGGTCCAGGGTCAGCGAGGTCTTGAGCTTAACCCGCCATGCCCAGGCGGCCGCATCGCGCAGCCATTTGTCCCCCGGCCCGGTCCCACCTGCCCCGACAGCCGCCCCGCAGGCCCGCTCCGCCGGGCTTTCACCACGGGGAGCCTCGGCATCGACTTCGAGGTCGAGGTTCAGGAACTCCTCGTTCCGCCCCCGGAACATCGCCAGAGCCCGGTGCGAGGGCACGCCGGAGAAATTCTCGGAATGGGCGAAATAGTCCGAGAACTTGGCCCCCACCACCTCCTTGCCTTCCACGACCCGCGCGACGAGCTTGCCGACCTTCCGCATGTGATCGCGCAACCGGCCAAGCAGGCCTGCGTCTTCGGAAAGCCCCTCGGCCACGATGTCCCGTGCCCCCTCCAGCGCGGCCTTGGCGTCCGGGAAACTTTCGGACAGGAACCCGCCCGCCAATGCCACGGGATCGGCCGACCGGTCCGCCAGGATCGCGTCCAGAAGGCCCTGCAACCCCGCCTCGCGGGCGATCATCGCCTTGGTCCGGCGCTTGGGCTTGTAGGGCAGGTAGATGTCTTCCAGCTCGGCCTTGGTCACCGCCCCGGCGATCGACTTGGCCAGGGCTTCGGTCAGCTTGCCCTGTTCGGTGATCGAGGCGAGGATCGCCCCCCGCCGCGCCTCAAGCTCGCGCAGGTACGAAAGCCGCTCTTCCAGCTTCCGAAGCTGAGTATCGTCCAGGCCCCCCGTCACCTCTTTGCGGTAGCGCGCGATGAAGGGCACCGTCGCACCGCCATCCAGAAGCTCGACTGCCGCGCTCACCTGCTGCGGGGTCGCCCCGATTTCCGTGGCAATCAGGCGGGGGATCAGGGTCAGGCTCATGCGAATCCTCGTCACTCGGGGCAGGCACCTTAGCGCCCGGCCCGGGGAGGGTGAAGACTGTCAGGTCTTGAAGCGCCAGACCAGAAGTGCCTGATCCTTGATCCGTCCCTGCAGATCACCCGCTTTCCACCAAAGGACGGCAATCACCAGGGCCAGCACGGCCGCCCAGGGCCAGTCTGGCTGGTAAAGCGCGATCAGGGGTTTCAGGTTCAGGCTTGCAGCCGACATCCAGGCACCGATGATGGCGCGGACCCCGTCCCAGAGACCCGGCCAGAGCGCGCGTTCGACAAAGCCCGTCAGCGGGAAAAGGACAAGAAGCGACGCAAAGAGAAGGAGCGCCCGGTTGACCCGCGTCCGCCACCGGACAAGCTGGCGTACGGACCGGTCGGCTTCAGGATCCGGAGACATCGGCGCGGGCCCGCAGGTGCCGTGACTGTCGGGCTCCCGGCAAAAATGCGGGGCGGCGGGCAAAAGAAGCGGCGCATAGCCATCCGCCCCGGTCCGGATCTTTTGCAGGACCGACTGATGCAGCACTACGGGCCCGCCGAAGTTCCGGCCCTCTTGCTTCAGTCTCGGCGCATAGCGGTAAGCCGCCGCAAGTCCGGCCCGCGAGTCGTGGATCAGCGCCCGCGGGTACAGCCGTTTCTCGAACCCGGCGCGAGCGCCTTCGGCGAACCGCAGGCCCGCGGCCTCTGCCGCCGACATGATCCAGAGCAGGGGATCCATCGCCACCGCATCATCGGGATAGCCCCCACCGACATCGGAATGCATGCCGCAGAACCAGGCTTCGCGGACCCGTGTCGGGGCCTCGGGCGTGCCGGCCTTTTCCTGGTCGAACTGCAGCGGGTGAAAAGTCAGCCGCTCGTCATCCAGTGCAAGCACATGATCAGCCGCTTCGACGACCTTGGAACAGACCCGGTTGCGGAAGGTGATCGGCCAGATGCACCAGCTCCAGACCTGGCGCAGGAATTCGAAGGGAAAGCCATAAGCTTCGACCGTGTCGAACAGACCCATGTAACGGATGCGGACCTCGCCGCCCTCCTGCCCTGGCGGGGCCTGATCACCCAGGGCGGGACGACGTTCCAGGGGACGCGCGGCCAGAACTTCGTCATGGGTCGGCTGCCGGAACAACCGCCGCTTGGTCGAAATCGCCGTGTCGCGCAGCCAGCGCAGAGCCGCGATCCAGGGCGCCATCTTCAGACCGCCCTGCCACAAAGGCGCGGTTTCCTGGCGATACCTTTCCCAGGCCCGCATGGTGTTGCGCTTCATCTCGTTGTCCGTCACGGGGCGGCCATCGATCATCAGCGGCATAAGGCCCTGGAACCGGACCATCCCGGCAAGCGTCCGCACTGTGAAGGCGCCGCGCGAAAAACCGAAGAGATAGATCTCGTCTCCCGGCTCCCAGTTCCAGCAGAGAAACCGGTAAAGCTTGCGGACGTTCGAGGGCACGCCGATCCCCGTCGCGCCGTCGATCATCCGCACGAAACGGTTGGCCGAAGTGCCTACCCCGGGAATGTAATGCGCAAGCTGGAGGAGTTGCGGCGTCCTGCCCGACTTCTCGGTCTTGTCGAGCGCGGCATAGAGCCGCCAGACATTGGATTCCTGCACGGCAAAGCTGTTCCCCGTGCCGTCGGCGAAAATGACGATCCTCTTGCCTTTGGGCGGGGGGGCGGAAGGGGCGGCGTCAGGCATGACAGCTCTCCAATCTGCAATGCTATGGGCAATCAAATGGGTTCCGGCGCTGACCGGCAACGGGCAATGCCGAAATCATCGCAGAATGCATCCAGGACGCAAGGAAAGACCGCTACGTTAGGGACGTCTCATGCGGCTGTTCGGAGAGTGGTACCGCCTCCCCGGCTCGAACGGGGGACCCCCAGATCCACAATCTGGTGCTCTAACCAACTGAGCTAAGGCGGCACTCGCGGGCGATTTAGCCCCGCTCCCCCGGGAATGCAAGCGCCTTCCTTGCGCCGCCCACCGGCCTGACCCGCGCTTTTTTCTTGCGCCGCCGCGCTGCCGCCGCTACCCCGCTGGAAAGCCGGAGAGACCCATGGGTATCAATTCCCCCAGTGAAATCGCTGCCAACCTGCAGATCGGCCCGACCGACGCGGGCATGGTCCGCATCTACGTCGAGGCCGAGGGCGGGATCGAGCTGCCGCTCGACTTCGACCCCGAAGAGGCCGAGGAAATCGCCGAAGAATTGCGCGCCGCCGCCGAGGCTGCCCGCGCGATGGGCGACAAGCCCGCGTCAAAGCCGAAAAAGCGCTGAGGCCCCCGGCGCGAGACCGGACCCGTGTCGGGCAAATCTTTTCGAAAAGATTTGCAAATTTCTTGGAAGAAATTTGGCCCCTCCGCACGACCGGTTGACCCTGCCTGCACGCATCGGCACCATGCCCATGCACGACCCCGGAGGATTCTTCCATGGCCGCAGACGGACCCGCTTCCCTTTCCGATGACGACGACGCGGGCGACTGGGGCCCTTTCGGCAAGCCACTGTTTGACGACCCCTCCGCGCGCGCACTCAGCCGGGTGGGCGTGGTCGATGTCGGCTCGAACTCGGTCCGGATGGTGGTCTTCGACGGCGCGGCGCGGAGCCCTGCCTATTTCTACAACGAAAAGATCATGTGCGGCCTTGGCAAGGGTCTGGCCGAGACCGGACGGCTGAATCCGGAAGGCAAGATAAGGGCTTTGGCAGCGCTGAAACGGTTCTCGCTTCTTGCCAAGGGCATGGACATCAGCCCTTTCACCGTCGTGGCCACCGCCGCCACCCGCGAGGCCGAGGACGGGCCGGAGTTCCAGGCGCAGGTCCTGCGCGAGACGGGCTTGCGGCTCCATGTCATCGACGGGTCCGAAGAGGCCCGGCTTTCGGCCCAGGGCGTGCTTCTTGGCTGGCCCGAGGCGAAGGGCATTGTCTGCGACATCGGCGGCAACTCGATGGAACTGGCGCGGATCGGCAATGGCCGCGTCGGCAAGCGAGTCTCGACCCCGCTGGGCCCCTTCCGCCTGCAGCAGGTCTCGCAAGACCCAAAGAAGCGCAAGGCGCATATCGACGCGATCCTCGAGACGGCCGCGAAAGAGATCAAGCCGGCTGGCGACCGGGTCTATCTGGTGGGTGGCAGCTGGCGGGTGATCGCCCGGCTGGACATGGAGCGGCGGAACTATCCTCTGACTGTCCTTCACGAATACCGGATGACGCCCGAGGGGCTGCTCAACACGCTTGACTGGCTGGCCACCACCGATCTGGCAGCGCTGCGGGGCCGAACCGGGACAAGCGCAGAACGGATGGAGCTTGTGCCGCTGGCCTGCGAGGTCCTGCGCGAGATGATCCGGGTGCTGAAGCCGTCCGAGATCGACGTCTCGGCCTATGGCATCCGCGAGGGGCTGCTTTACGAGCAGATGCCCGATCGGCTGCGCGCCCGCGACCCCTTGATCGAGGCCGCGCGGATGACCGAACTGACCCAGGCGCGCATCCCTGGGTTCGGCAAGAAGCTTTTCACCTTCCTCGAGCCCCTCTTCAAGGGCGCCACGCCCGATCGGCTGCGGCTGATCAAGGCGGCTTGCCTCCTGCACGACACCACCTGGCGCGCCCACCCGGACTATCGGGCCGAGGCCTGTTTCGACAACGCCACGCGCGCAAACCTTGGCGGGCTTGACCATCCGGGCCGGGTCTTCCTGGGGCTCGCGCTTCTGCACCGCTACAAGAACAGCCGCGCCGGCAGCAGGATGGAGCCGCTGTTCCGCCTGCTTTCGGAAACCGACATCCAGGAGGCCGAGGCCCTGGGCAAAGCCATGCGCTTCGGCGCGATGTTCTCGATCGGCGATCCCTCGGAAGCAGGCGAGCTGCGTTGGAACCCGAAGAAGCGACTGTTGACCCTGGCCCTGACCGAAGATGGCCTGGGCCTCTTTGGCGAAGTTGCTCAGGCACGGTTTGCCGCCCTGGCTCTGGCCCTGAAGGCGCAGACCAAGGTCATGTTCAAGGCGGCCGAGTGATGCTGGCGCTGGATCACCTTGCCGTTTCCGCCGGGACTTTGGACGAAGGCGTCGCCTGGGTCGAAATGGCGCTAGGCGTCAAGCTTTCCGGCGGCGGAAAGCATGCCCATATGGCGACACACAACCGGCTCCTCGGTCTGGGCGAACTATACCTTGAGGTCATTGCCACCGATCCGGAGGCCCCCCGTCCGACCGGGCCACGCTGGTTCGACCTCGACCGGTTCCAGGGCCCGCCGCGCCTGACGCACTGGATCTGTCGCACCGACGATCTGGATGCCGCGCTGAAGACAGCCCCCGATGGAGCCGGTCGTCCGGTCGACCTTTCGCGGGGCGACTATCGCTGGCGCTTTGCGGCAACCGAGGGCGGGCGCCTGCCCTTTGACGACAGCTTTCCCGCTCTGATCCAATGGCAGGGCGACCTGCATCCGGCCAAGGCCCTGCCCGATGCGGGTGTCCGGCTGGTCCGGCTCGAGATCACTCATCCCCAGGTCGCGGCGCTGCAAGGGTCACTGGCAGGGCAGCTGGCCGACCCTCGCATCGGCTTTCACCTTGGTCCGCACAAAAGCCTGCGCGCGACCTTTGCCACGCCGCAGGGGCTGCGGGTTCTGACATGATCCGCCCGGCCCGGCCCGCCGATGCCCCGGCCATTGCAAAGCTGTTGAACCACTGGATCGAGACCAGCGCGATCACCTTCAACCCGGTCCCGAAGACCGAGACCGACATCCTGGAGATGATCGAGACCAAGGCTGCCGCAGGCCATGCCATGTTTGTAGCGGAGGACGGTGGCGAGATCCTCGGCCAGGCAAGCTACGGTCAGTTTCGCGCCGGGGTCGGCTACCGGACCTGCATGGAACATTCGATCGCCCTGGCGCCCGGCGCCAAGGGCAAGGGCCTGGGTCGCGCGCTCATGTCGGCCATCGAGGACCACGCCCGCAAGGCTGGCGCCCATCAGATGATCGCTGGCGTTTCAGGCGAGAATGCCGAAGGCCGCGCCTTTCATGAACGCCTTGGGTATCGGATTATCGCCACCGTCCCGCAAGCGGGTTTCAAGTTCGGCCGTTTCATGGACCTTGTGCTGATGCAGAAATTCCTCTGACATCCGCCGACGCCCGGGATAATCTGCCACCATGTCGATCTGGACCCGCATCGCCGACGCCCTCGCCGCCCTTGCAAAGGGTGAACCGCTTTCTGTTGTCTTCGACCGCCTGCGGGCCGAGCCGGCTCCTGAGCAGTCGGTCGGCTTCACGATCGCGGTCCTGGCGCTTGGGGCAAAGATGGCCAAGGCCGATGGCACCGTCACCCGCGACGAGGTGACCGCCTTCCGCCGCATCTTCACCTTCCCCGAGGGCGAAGAAGAACACGCCGCCCGGGTCTTCAACCTCGCCCGGCAGGACATCGCAGGCTTTGACGCCTATGCCCGCAAGATCGCCCGCCTCTTCAACCCCGACGGCCGCCCCATCTGCGCTGACGACCACCATGTGCTGGTCGACATCCTTGAGGCGCTCTTTCAGGTCGCAGTCGCCGATGGGGCCTATCACGCGGGCGAGGACGCTTTCCTTGCCCATGTCGCAGATGAATTCGGCCTGGACGAGGCCTGCTTCCGCATCGTCCGCTCTCGCCTGGTCGAAGGCGCGCCGCGCGACCCCTATGATGTGCTCGGCCTGCCCCGCAACGCCACGAAGGAAGCCGCCCGAAAGGCCTGGAAAGACCTGGTCCGCGACACCCATCCTGACGTTCTGCAGTCCCGCGGCGTTCCGCCCGAGGCGATGAAGCTGGCCGAACGGCGGATGCAACTGATCAACGAGGCCTGGCGCGAGATTTCCGCCAAGGAAGCCGCATGACCGGCCTGCGCCTGGCCACCTACAATGTCGAATGGTTCAACGCGCTTTTTGACGACCACGGTCGGCTCCTGGAAGACCGCCAGCCGTCCAGCCGCTACAAGCTCAGCCGGGGCGAGCAGCTTGGTGCCCTGGGCGTGGTGTTCACCGCGCTTGATGCCGACGGCATCGTGATCATCGAAGCTCCGGATACGAACGGAAAGCGCTCGACCGTTCGGGCTCTTGAAAACTTCGCCCGGACCTACGGTCTGCGCGCGCGGAAGGCGATCATCGGCTATCCATCCGAGACCGAACAGGAAATCGCCTTTCTGTATGACCCGGATCGCCTTTCCGCCCGCCACGATCCGAAGGGACATGCCTCGACCAGCCACGGCTCGGCTGAAGCCCCACGCTTCGACACGACCTTCCGGTACGACCTTGACGCCGACAGCATCTCGGAGACCATCCGCTTTTCGAAGCCTCCCCTGGAACTTGCGCTCACGACCTCGGGCGGAACCCGGCTGCGCCTGATCGGGGTGCATGCCAAGTCGAAGAACCCCTATGGCGCTGTTGGCCGCGAGGCGATGATCCGGCTCTCGATCGAAAACCGCCGCAAACAGCTCGCGCAATGCCTCTGGCTGCGACAAAGGGTCGAGGCGCACCTTCTGGCCCGGGAAAGCCTTATCGTGCTGGGCGACTTCAACGATGGTCCGGGCATCGATGAATTCGAAAAGCTCTTTGGCCATTCCGGCGTCGAGATCGTGCTGGGCACAACGCCCGATCCGGCCTTGCGTCTCACCGATCCGCATGCCGCAATGGCGCTGCAAAGCAGGGTCGGGCTTGCGCCCACTTCGGCCCGCTTCTACCTCGCGCCGCAGAAGCGTTTCTTCGAGGCGCTTCTGGATTTCATCATGGTTTCGCCCGACCTTGCTGCCAAAACACCGGATTGGCGGATCTGGCATCCGTTCAATGACCCAAGGATCATGGAGATCCCCGAACTGCGGGAGGCCCTTTTGCAGGGGTCCGATCATTTCCCGGTCACGGTCGAGCTTCCAGATGTGATTTGAATCGCAGGGCATGCATCCCCATATTGGACGGATGAGACTCGTCCTTGCCATTTGCCTGGCCGCTGCACCCGCCTTTGCCGAGGATGCGCCTGCCGCACCCGAAGCCGAGAGCGAAGGATTCAGCCTTATGGAAGAAGGCATGAAGCTGGTTCTGCGCGGCATGATGGACGAGATGCAGCCCGCGTTCGACGAACTGGAAGCGGCGCTTGAGGAAATGAAGCCCGGCCTGCGCGAGCTTGCGCCGAAGCTGCGCCAAATCCTGGCCCTGATCGACGACGCCAAGAACTACGACGCCCCGGTGATGCTGCCGAACGGCGACATCCTGATCCGCCGCAACGCGCCCCTGCCGCCAAAGCGCGAGGTCGTCCCCGGCCCGAACGGCGAGATCGAACTCTGACCAGCCGGTGCTGGCCGGAATTTTTGGCGATAGCGCGCATCTTGTGCCCCGCGCTCCCCTGACTTCCGCCCGTGTGGCCCGTTCACACCAGTTTTGCGATCTGGCTGGAATTCGTTGCCCGGCCTTCGGGCAGCGCTTGCGGCGTGCTCGCACCCCAACAATAAGGAGATGCGAATATATCAAAGTGAGGCTCTCCCGTGCTGAAAACAATCTCTTCTGCAATCCTCCTGGCGGCCTCGATCGGTCCGGCCTCGGCGCAGGATTGGTCGATCGACGTCTATGGCGGGATGGTCGCCGATGGCTCCTTGATCTGGGACGGCGACGCCTACGACACCGGAAACGGGAAGACCCTTGGCTTCGGCATCTACTCGACTGCCATGGTCAATGGCTTGGCGCTTGGCGTCGACGTCATGTCCAGCGGAACGGACTATGTCGACTACACGGACAGCATCTCTGCCGTGTCCCTGATGCTGGCAGGACGCTACGCGATCCCGCTTGGCGACAGACTGTCCGCAACGCTCGGGGGCGGCATCGGGGCGATGCGGGTCTCCTATGACGCGGGCGAGGAAGCCGGCTTCGCCAGCGACAGCTCGACTGTTCTTGGTGGCCAGGCCGAGCTCGGCCTGCGCTACCAGATGGAAGGCGGCCCTACAGTCTTTGGTGCGGTGAAGTACCAGTCGACCTTCGGCGATGTCGAATTCGATGATGGTCTGGTCGCCGAATACGACACGACCAGCGCCATCCTTGGGATCTCGTTCCGGATGTGACCCGTCACGACCCGGCCGGACCTGAAGGTCCGGCCGAACGTGGGCTCAGGTTAAGGAACCCTGAACGTCCACGACCAACCAATTGATCTCATGGGGGTTACGGGATCGGTCCACTGTGGACAGTCACCCCCGCGCCGCGCGGATCAGGTCCAGGATCTCCTTCGCCGCTGCCGGGATATTCGTGCCCGGCCCGAAGATCGCCTTCACCCCTGCAGCCTTGAGGAAATCATAGTCCTGTTGCGGGATCACCCCGCCGCAGATAACCAGGATATCCCCCGCCCCGCGTTCCTTCAGCACCTCGATCAGCTTCGGCGCCAGAGTCTTGTGCCCGGCCGCCTGGCTGGAAATGCCGATCACATGTACATCGTTGTCGATCGCGTCCTGCGCCGCTTCCTCGGGCGTCTGGAACAAGGGGCCCACATCGACGTCAAAACCGATATCGGCAAAGGCCGTGGCTATCACCTTGGCCCCCCGGTCATGCCCATCCTGGCCCATCTTGACGACCAGCATCCGTGGGCGCCGCCCTTCGGCCTCGGCAAAGACCTCCACATCCTTCTGGATCTGGGCAAAGCCCTGGTCGCCCTCATAGGCGGCCCCATAGACTCCAGCCAGTGTTTTCACTTCCGCGCGGTGGCGGCCGAAGACCTTTTCCATGGCGTCCGAAATCTCCCCGACCGAGGCCCGTGCCCGGGCCGCTTCCACTGCCGCTTCCAGAAGGTTCCCGCCTTCGGCCGCCCTGCGGGTCAGTTCCGCCAGGGCTGCCTGGGCGCGCGCCTCGTCCCGGGCCGCGCGGGTGGCCTTCAGACGGGCAACCTGCGCCTCGCGCACCGCGATATTGTCGATGTCCAGGATGTCGATCGCATCCTCGCGGTCCTTGCGGTACTTGTTGACCCCGACGATCACCTCATCGCCCCGGTCGATCATCGCCTGCCGCTTTGCCGCCGACTCCTCGATCCGCAGCTTTGGCATGCCGGTGGCCACCGCCTTGGTCATGCCGCCCATCGCCTCGACTTCCTCGATCAGCTTCCAGGCTTCGGTTGCCAACTGGTTGGTCAGGCTCTCGACATAATAGCTTCCCGCCAGAGGGTCGACGACATGGGTGATCCCGGTTTCTTCCTGCAGGATCAGCTGGGTGTTCCTCGCGATCCGTGCCGAGAACTCGGTCGGCAGCGCAATCGCCTCGTCCAAAGCGTTGGTATGCAGCGACTGCGTCCCCCCCAGCACCGCCGCCATCGCCTCATAGGCGGTGCGGATGACGTTGTTGTAGGGGTCCTGCTCCTGCAGGGACACTCCGCTCGTCTGGCAATGCGTCCGCAGCATCAGGGACGAGGTCTTCTTCGCCCCGAACCCATCCATGATCCGGTGCCAGAGCATCCGCGCGGCGCGAAGCTTGGCGACCTCCATGAAGAAGTTCATCCCGATCGCAAAGAAGAAGCTCAACCGCCCCGCAAAGTCATCGACATCCATCCCCCGTGCGATGGCCGCCTGCACATATTCCTTGCCGTCCGCCAGCGTGAAGGCCAGCTCCTGCACCAGGTTCGCCCCGGCTTCCTGCATGTGGTAGCCGCTGATGCTGATCGAGTTGAACTTCGGCATCTCGCGGCTGGTGTACTCGATGATGTCGGCGATGATCCGCATCGAAGGCTCGGGCGGATAAATATAGGTGTTCCGCACCATGAATTCCTTCAGGATGTCGTTCTGGATCGTCCCCGACAGGTCCGCCTGCGCCACCCCCTGCTCTTCCCCTGCCACGATGAAACTGGCGAGGATCGGGATCACCGCCCCGTTCATCGTCATGGAAACGCTGATCTTTTCCAGCGGGATCCCGTCGAAGAGCACCTTCATGTCCTCGACCGAGTCGATCGCGACCCCCGCCTTGCCGACATCGCCCACGACCCGCGGATGGTCGCTGTCATAGCCCCGATGGGTCGCGAGGTCGAAGGCAACCGACACGCCCTGCTGCCCACCCGCCAAAGCCTTGCGGTAGAAGGCATTCGACTCCTCGGCGGTGGAAAATCCCGCGTATTGCCGGATGGTCCAGGGCCGCCCGGCATACATCGTAGCCCGCACCCCCCGGGTGAAGGGTGCGATCCCCGGCAGTTCAGACAACTGGGACAGGCCCGTCACGTCGGCCGCCGTGTAAAGCGGCTTCACCGTGATCCCTTCCAGAGTCCGCCAGTTCAGGCTCTCAGGGCTCTTACCCTTAAGCTCTTTCGAGGCCAGCGCCTCCCACACCTTCAGGTCCGCCATCACTCTCTCCATTCCGCGCTCCTCAGCGCTTGGGCTTTTGCCGAAGGCCGCCTATATCAAGGCCATGAAAGCCGTCGCCCGCCGCTCGTTCCTCGCCATCCTGGCCCTCGCCATTCCGGCGCTATCCCTTCCTGCAGGGGCAGATGAAGCCCCTGCCTTCGCCCCCGTCCCGGCGTCCGAAGTGGTCGAGGCCGACCTCCTCTTCCTGCGCCGCCCGGTCATCGTCTTCGCCGACAGTCCTGCCGATCCTGCCTTCGTCCGGCAGATGGAGCTGCTGGCCCGCTACTACGACGAACTCGCCGCCCGTGACGTGATCCTGATCCTCGACACCGACCCGGCTACCCCATCGGCCCTGCGCAAGAAGCTGCGCCCCCGGGGTTTTTCGCTGGTGCTGATGGACAAGGACTGGAAGCCGATGATCCGCAAACCCCTGCCCTGGGACGGGCGCGAGATCGTCAACTCCATCGACAAGATGCCCATAACGCGGTCCGAGGCGCTGGAGAAGAACCCGGCGGGGCGGTAGCGCGCAACGGTGCGTCCGGGGCCGATTTCCTTGCGGAAATCGGTCCGGAATTCGAATGAATTCCGCCCCCGGCCCGACCCGCACGCCATCATTCGAACTCCATGATCACGTCGTCGACCTTCAGGCTCGCGCCCGCGTTGGCCTTGATCTTCTTGACCACGCCCTTCCGCTCGGCCTTGAGGATGTTCTCCATCTTCATCGCCTCGACTGTCGCCAGCGCCTGGCCTTCCTGGACCTCGTCGCCCTCGGAAACTGCGATCTTCACCACCAGGCCTGGCATCGGGCACAGGAGGTATTTCGAAGTATCCGGAGGCGCCTTTTCCAGCATCAGCCCGGCCAGTACCTTCTGACGGGGCGACTGCACATGGACCTTCAGGTCCGCCCCGCGCAGCCGCATCCGGAAGCCCATCGGGACCTTTCCGACCTTGATGACCAAAGGCTCTCCGCCGACGGACAGCCGAGCCAAAGGCTGCCCCGGCGTCCAGTCGCTTTCCACCCGCAGGTCGGTGCCGTCCTCGAAGACCACCGTGGACCCGTCATGGTCCGCCTTGATCGTCACGGGCCAGCTGTTCCCCTGCAGCGTCACGACCCAGTCGTCGCCGACCCGTCGCGTGTGGTTGTCCATCGTCCCGGAAATCCGCGTCCGCCGGATTT
Organism: Tabrizicola sp.; assembly: GCA_016792685.1. GTDB lineage: Bacteria > Pseudomonadota > Alphaproteobacteria > Rhodobacterales > Rhodobacteraceae > Tabrizicola. The sequence goes on from JAEULQ010000076.1 coordinate 31,770, forward strand.
CGGCGACCCGATTCATCGCCGCCGCCGCCGCTGCCACCCGGCGCAGGAGCGAGGCGTCCAGCGTAGCCCCGGTGAAGCCGCCCTCGTATTCTTCGGCGATGAAGGCCGTGGTGATGTTGCCGGACGCAAAGCGCGGGTGGTCCATCACGGCAGAGCAGAACGGCAGGTTGTGGCCGATCCCCTCGACCTCGAACGTGTCCAGCGCCAGCCGCATCTCCTCGATCGCGTCAGCGCGGGTCGGGCCCCAGGTGCAAAGCTTGGCGATCATCGGGTCGTAGAACATGCTGATCTCGCCGCCCTCATAGACGCCGGTATCGTTGCGCACGATCCCGCCGCGCTCGGTCTTGCCCTCGACCGGGGGCCGGTAGCGGGTGAGGCGGCCGATGGAGGGCAGGAAGTTCCGGTAAGGATCCTCGGCGTAAAGGCGGCTTTCCATTGCCCAGCCGTTGATTTTCAGGTCCGACTGCTTGAAGGGCAGCGGTTCGCCATTCGCGACCCGGATCATCTGCTCCACCAGATCGACGCCGGTGATCAGCTCGGTCACCGGATGCTCGACCTGCAGACGCGTATTCATTTCAAGGAAGTAGAAGTTGCGGTTGCCATCGACGATGAACTCCACCGTCCCGGCGCTGGTGTAGCCAACCGCCTTGGCCAGCGCGCAGGCCTGTTCGCCCATCGCTTTCCGCGTCGCCTCGTCCAGGAAGGGCGAGGGCGCTTCTTCGATGACCTTCTGGTTCCGCCGCTGGATGCTGCATTCCCGCTCATGCAGATAGACGCAGTTGCCATGCTTGTCGGCCAGCACCTGGATTTCGATGTGGCGGGGCTGGGTGACGAACTTCTCGATGAAGATGCGGTCATCCCCGAAACTGGCGGCCGCTTCGTTCTTCGAGGACTGGAAGCCTTCACGCGCCTCGTCGTCGCTCCAGGCGATCCGCATGCCCTTGCCGCCGCCCCCGGCGCTGGCCTTGATCATCACCGGATATCCGATCTCGCGGCTGATCTTCACGGCCTCATCCGCATCGGCGATCAGACCCATGTAGCCCGGAACCGTCGAAACCCCAGCCGCCTGGGCGATCTTCTTCGAGGTGATCTTGTCCCCCATCGCCTCGATCGCCGGGGACGGCGGGCCGACGAAGACCACACCCGCAGCCTCCAGCGCCGCCGCGAAGTTCATGTTTTCCGACAGAAACCCGTAACCCGGATGCACCGCCTGCGCCCCGGTGGCCTTGATCGCTGCCATGATCTTGTCGATCACGATATAGGACTGCGCGGCGGGGGGCGGGCCGATATGCACCGCCTCGTCCGCCATCTGGACATGCAGCGCGTTGCGGTCGGCGTCCGAGTAGACCGCGACGGTCTTGATCCCCATCTTCCGCGCGGTCTTGATCACGCGGCAGGCAATCTCGCCCCGGTTGGCGATCAGGATCTTGTCAAACATCGGCTCCCCCTTCGGACGCAAAAAGAAAAGGACCACCCGGGCGATCAGCCCGGATGGTCCTTGATGGTGGTAAGGCCCGCCCGAAGGCGGCTAGATCAGTAGCCGCTGCGGCAGGGCGGCAGGCCCAGCTCGATGCCGCAGGTGGCAACGCCCGCAAGACCGCCGAGTGCGGCGCCGGCAAGCATGTTTTCATCCAGCGCATCGGCGACAAGCGCGCCTGCGGCGGCACCAGCCATGCCGCGGGACGCAGGGTCCTGCATGCAACCGGCCAGAGTCGTGGAAAGAATGGCGAAGACGATAAGCGACTTCTGCATTTGGAACTGCCTCGTAGGTTTGTTGTTATTGCTGCGGATTCTACAGCAATATCACAGGTTTCAAAGCAGTTTTTGCCAGACTTCACGCAATCGGCACCCCTCCGCCGCAAGGCAAGGGTCGGTCCGGCCTGGGACGGGCCGGACCGAAGGGAAGGGGAAGGGTAACAACGTTGACTGCGCAAGTCATGGCTAGGCTGCCGGTGACCCGCCCAGAAACAATGGCGCGCCGATCTGGCCATTGCAAACCCATTGAGAACGCCAGACACACCCTGCGCAAAAGCTTGCCAAAAGAAGGGGCGGGTCGGCGAAATCATGCCTAGTCCTCCTCCTCGTCCCAGTCGTCGGCCAGCGCGTCGGGCGCGTCCGGGGCGAAGACTTCGGGGAAAGCCGCTTCGGCGCGCTTGAGATCGATGCGCAGCAGCGCTTCGTAGGAACAGGGATCGAACGGATCCTCGGCCGCAACAACTTCGCGCCCGAAAAGCCAGGACAGTCGTCCGGCATCAAGATTGCCGCGCTCGAACGGCTCCTCGCCGAAATACTGCCAGAGTGCTGCCATGAAGGCCTGATCTGCCAGCCGGTCGACGTGCTTGCGGTCCTTGTAGCGTTCGCGCTTGATCAGTTTTGTCGCGCCTTCCTTGACGTTGGCGCGACGGATGGTGAACTGGAAATCGGTTCCCGGCATGCGGCCCGGAAAGCCTCGGTGCTTCAGCATGTCTCCTGCCTCCTGTTTGTACGGCTGGCAGGACGGTTAGGCAAAAGCGAAGCCGTCGCCCAGAGGCAACGGCTTTGGGTAGCAAAGTTTATCGGATTTGTGTCGGCCTCAACCGCGCGTCGGGCTGGTCGATCGCTGCGGATCCGGATCGTCGTCCTCGGGTCGCGGCACACAGACGGGCCATTGCCCTGCAACCGTGAAGGTCGGCTGCTCGTTGGGTTCGCAGCGGTCCTCGCAGCGAGGAAGCGGACGAAGCGGGGGCTGGTAATTCGGGTCGCGCAGCTGTCCGTCGCTGACGCAGACATCTTCGAGGTTGCCGAACTTGTCGTAGACGGGCTCGGACACGACGGGATCAGGACGTTGTGCGCAGGCGGCCAGCAAAGCCAATGAACCAAGAATTGTGACGGAACTTCTATGCATTTGAAATCCTCCGAAACGCGAAAAATCGCCCGGCCAGAATAGCTTGACCGAGGAAGACATTCATTTTTTTTGGGGAGGATTTCGGTGCTGCAGAAGGCAGCGCCATTGGTTGGCGCGGGCCCGCCTTGCCGAAGCCGGCAGGCCCGCTCCGCAAGATTACTTGTACTTGCCGGTGTCCACGACGTCCGGGGTGACCGGTTCCATCGGTTCTTCCTTCTTGGCGCAAGCGGCGATAGCCGAAACCATTGCCAGAACCAGAACGAGACGAACGCTCTTCGACATCCTCTACTCCATCCTTCTAGGGGTGCTTCGGATTCCTTGCGGACATCCTGCACCTGTTCGCTGTTGAAGGCCGATTTGGCCCGGCCCTCCGCCACAATATCCGAAAGCGTTTCGGATTGGTATGACGGCCAAACCAAGTTCCCGACCTGTGGCGTTCCTACATCAGCAGGTTGCGCATGGCCAGTCAGAAAATCAACATTTTGCGGCTGCATCAGAAGACCTCCCAGATGCAGGCGCCGTTTTCCACGCGGTAGGATTCGAAGAACTGCACCACATCCGGCGCGGGTTCGCCGAAGGGCACAACAGTGTCGGCAAAGCTGATGACGATCTGCTGCGGCGCAGGCACCATTCCGCCGATCCGGCCCACTGCGAAGCTGTCGCAGGCGGCCTGCATGTCCTCGGCGGCGGCTTCCGCGTCGGCGGGCTGAAGCCCGGGCGCCAGAAAGCGGAACCGTGCGGTCGCACCTTCAGGTCCGGGGGCATTGGTGATGATGTCGATCAGCCGCAACTCGCGTCCCGAGGGCACTTCCACCTGCTCGCCGTCGGCAGACTCCTCCTTGCAGCCCGCAGCAAGCGCCAGAGCGGACATGAGGACCAGAACCTTTGCGGGGGCGAACGGGCGCATGGTGTCAGAGCGGGATATTGTCGTGCTTTTTCCAGGGCATCGCCGCCTTCTTGCCCCTGAGGGCAGCAAAGGCCCGCGCGACCCGGCGGCGCGTGGAATGCGGCATGATCACTTCGTCGATAAAGCCTTTCTCGGCCGCGACGAAGGGATTGGCGAAGCGGTCCTCATAATCCTTGACCCGTGCCGCAATCTTCTCTGGTTCGCCAAGCTCGCTGCGATAGAGGATCTCGACGGCGCCTTTCGCACCCATGACAGCCACCTCGGCCGTGGGCCAGGCATAGTTGAAGTCGGCCTTCAGATGCTTGGACGCCATCACGACATAGGCCCCGCCATAGGTCTTCCGGGTCAGGACCGTGACCTTGGGCACCGTCGCTTCGCCATAGGCGAAAAGAAGCTTCGCGCCGTGCTTGATGACCCCGCCGTATTCCTGCCCGGTCCCCGGCAGGAAGCCCGGCACGTCGACGAGGGTGAGGATCGGAATCTCGAAGGCATCGCAGAACCGGACGAAGCGCGCGCCCTTGCGGCTGGCATCAATGTCGAGGCACCCCGCCAGCACCATCGGCTGGTTCGCCACGACGCCGACGGTCTGCCCTTCAAGCCGGATGAAGCCGATGATGATATTGGCGGCGAAGTCCTTTTGGACCTCGAAGAAATCGCCCTCATCCGCAATCTTCTGGATCAGCTCTTTCATGTCGTAGGGCTGGTTCGGATTGTCTGGGACCAGCGTGTCGAGGCTGGATTCAATCCGGTCCGGCGCGTCGAAGAATGGCCGCACCGGGGCCTTCTGCCGGTTGTTCAGAGGCAGGAAGTCGAAAAGCCGCCGGACTTCCGCAAGCGCCTCGACGTCGTTTTCAAAGGCGCCATCGGCGACGCTGGACTTGCGGGTATGGGTCGAGGCACCGCCGAGTTCCTCGGCCGTCACCACTTCGTTCGTCACGGTCTTCACCACATCCGGGCCGGTGACGAACATGTAAGAGCTGTCCTTCACCATGAAGATGAAATCGGTCATTGCCGGGGAATAGACCGCCCCGCCCGCGCAGGGCCCCATGATGAGCGAAATCTGCGGCACCACGCCCGAGGCTTCGATATTGCGCTGGAAGACCTCGCCATAGGCGGCGAGGGAGGCGACGCCCTCCTGGATGCGCGCACCGCCGGAATCGTTGATGCCGATCACCGGCGCGCCGTTCTGCATCGCCATGTCCATGATCTTGCAGATCTTCGCGCCATGCGTCTCGGACACCGAGCCGCCCATCACGGTGAAGTCCTGGCTGAAGACATAGACTTGCCGGCCGTTGATCGTGCCCCAGCCGGTCACCACGCCGTCACCGGCCGGGCGATCCTTCTCCATCCCGAAATCGGTGCAGCGATGGGCGACGAACATGTCGAATTCCTCGAAACTGCCCTCGTCGAGCAGCAGCTCGATCCGCTCGCGCGCGGTCAGTTTGCCCTTTGCGTGCTGGGCGGCGACCCGGCGCTCGCCGCCACCGGCCCGCGCCCCGGCCCGACGGGCCTCAAGCTCTTCCAGGATGTCCTTCATCGCGCCCTCCCCATGGCTGATGGCCCGGGCAGTCTAGGGGATTGGCCCGCAGGCGAGAAGCACGAAACGGAAAATTTGCAAACACGTTTGAAACTTACGCTGTCAAATTGCGAATTAGCGAAGTCCTGGCCGCAAAGGCGTCCGGCAGCTAAGGAATGCCTGCCACCCTGATCGAGGAAATGATGCCCAACTTGCCCGTGCCCGTCATCACCATCGGCCTTCTCCTGGCCTCAAACATCTTCATGACCTTCGCCTGGTACGGGCATCTGAAGTTCAAGACGACCGGCCTTGTCACAGTGATCCTGGTCAGCTGGGGCATCGCCTTCTTCGAATACTGCCTGATGGTGCCTGCGAACCGGATCGGCCATGGCACGTTTTCCGCAGCCGAGCTGAAGACGATCCAGGAGGTCATCACCCTTTCGGTCTTTGTGGTCTTCTCGGTCCTTTACCTGCGCGAGCCGCTGTCTTGGAACCACCTTGTCGGCTTCGCCTTCATCGCGGCCGGGGCCTTCTTCATCTTTCACAAATGGGCGTGACCGCCATGCCCTCCCTCGCTTAGGCTGACGCTAGGTCAGAGCGGGAGGGGGAGATGGGATACCGGTTGCTGGGCCGTCGCCAGACAGGATCGATGGCGATCGAGGCTGCACTTCGGCTTTGTGCGGCGGACTGGACCTTGGTCGTGACACCCCGCCCGACCACCGAGGCGGAAATGACCGAGCTCTGCCGGATCAATCCGCGGGGACAGGTGCCGATCCTGATCCATCCGGACGGCACGGTGATCACCGAAGGCCCGGCCATCCTTCTGCACCTCGCCGATGCCTTTCCCGCGGCCAAGCTGGCGCCGCAACCCGGCTCGTCGGCACGGGCCTGGCACGACCGCTGGCTCGCCTTCTTCCAGGCCAATGTCTACGAAGGCATGCTGCGCGAACTTTTTCCCGATCGCTATACGCAGGATCCGGCAGGCGGACCCGCCGTCCGTGCCGCGGCGACCGACTATGTGCGCCGCCACTTCCTGATCCTCGACGCCGAACTCAGACCGCGTCTGGGCCATGGCTACGCCTGCGGTCCCAGCCCCACTGTCCTGGACATCTATGTCTGGATGCTCTGCTTCTGGATTGATGCCAACTGGCTGGCCGAAAACTGCCCCTCACTGGACGCGCTCTGGCTGCGGCTGCGGCCGCTTCCCGACCTCTCGGAGGTGGAAGAACAGCATTTCGGGTAAGGCCAACCTGCCCTGCCATGCAATGGACTTCGCCGGTTCTCGGGCGTAGGAGGGGGAATGACCCCGAAGCCCGCACCGCGATTTCTTGACCGGACCACGCCCCCGAAGATCGTCACCCTGATCCTTCTGGCCGGGCTGTCGGCCCTTACCATGAATATCTTCCTGCCCTCGCTCCCGGGAATGGCAGTCTACTATGACGTGCCTTACGGGGTGATGCAGCAGTCCGTGGCCCTCTACCTCGCGCTTTCGGCCGCGCTGCAGATCGTCATCGGCCCGATTTCGGACCGCTACGGGCGCCGCAAGGTGCTCATCGGTTCGCTGGTTCTGTTCCTGCTTGCAACCATCGGCACTTTGCTCGCGCCGACTGCCAGCGTGTTTCTGCTGTTTCGGATGGCACAGGCGGTTATCGCCTCTGGCATGGTCCTGTCGCGCGCTGTCGTGCGCGACATGGTGGCCGATGCCGAAGCGGCAAGCATGATTGGCTATGTGACCATGGGGATGAGCCTCGTGCCGATGATCGGCCCGGTGGTCGGAGGTTTCCTTGATGACCTCTACGGCTGGAAGGCAAACTTCGCGCTGCTTCTTGTGCTGGGAGTTGGGGTTCTGGCGCTCGTGCTGGCCGATCTGGGGGAAACAGCCACGCTGCGCCGTGTCAGCCTAGTCGACCAGGTGCGGACCTACCCTGCCCTGTTCGCCTCGCGCAGGTTCTGGGGCTATACCCTCGCTGCGGCCTTCGCCTCGGGGTGCTTCTTTGCCTATCTCGGCGGCGCGCCCTATGTGGGCGACAAGATCTTCGGCCTCTCCTCCACCCATGTTGGCGCGCTCTTCGCCCTGACCGCCATCGGCTATGCGGCCGGGAACTTCCTTGCCGGGCGCTATTCCGTGCGGATCGGCATGAACCGGATGATCCTGATCGGCACGATGGTGACCTCGCTTGGCCTGATCCTGCTGGCACTGCTCACCCTGATGGGTCTGTCCGGCCCGACCGTCTTTTTCGGCCTGACGGTCTTCATGGGGCTCGGCAATGGCATCTGTCTGCCAAATGCCAATGCCGGGATGCTTTCGGTGCGGCCCGACCTTGCAGGAACTGCGTCGGGCCTCGGCGGTGCAATCCTGATCGGTGGCGGCGCGGCCCTGGCTGCCTTTGCCGGTGTCCTCCTTCACCCTGGCGCAACCGAGATGCCACTGATCCTGTTGATGCTCGCCTCGTCCCTCGCCTCGGTCGTCGCGATCCTGTTCGTGATCCGCCGCGCCCGCCAGATCGGCGCCGCGTGAATCGCCGGTTGACGACCCGGCTTTGCAAAGCCAATTCTGGCTTTGCAAAAAGGGGGAGCGGATGGCGATCCAGAAACTCTACGCCGGCGTCAAACTGCGGGAAATCCGCAGTCGACTTGGGCTGACCCAGAAGGCTTTTGCCGACAAGCTGTCGGTATCCCTGCCCTATTTGAACCAGATGGAGAACAACCACCGGCCCGTATCGGCCGCCGTGGTGCTGGCCCTGGCCCAGGAGTTCGGTCTGGACGTGACCGAACTGACTGTCGGCGAAAGCGAACGGCTGGTCACCGACATGCGCGAGGCCCTGGCCGATCCGGTCTTCACCACCGCCACCCCGCCGCTGGCCGATCTGCGCCTCGCCGCTTCGAACGCGCCCGCACTGGCCCGCGCCTTCCTCGATCTCCACCGCGCCTATCGCCAGACGCACGAACGGCTTGCCTCACTGGACGAGGCTCTGGGCCGCGAGGATGCCTCGCTGCGGCCCTCAGCCTGGGAGGAGGTGCGCGACTTCTTTCACTATTGCGACAATTACCTCGACGCAATCGACCGGGCTGCCGAGCATTTTGCGACCTCGTCAACCAACGGAAAGACAATTGAAATTCTGGCGCAAGACCTGCTCAAGCGCGCCGGGATCAGTTTGCACTATTCGAATACCGCGCCGCTGCGGCACTATGATCCTGCGGCACGTCGCCTGGACATTTCGGCTCGTGCCTCGGGGCCGTCGCAGCGCTTTCAGCTTCTGCATCAGGTGGCCCTTCTGACCCAGAATGAGCTGCTTGAGGCCACGCTTGATCTGGCCCGCTTTTCCACGCCGGAAGCCCGCGACATCGCCAAGATCGGTCTTGCGAACTATTTCGCCGGTGCGGCCCTGCTGCCCTACCGTGCCTTCCTGACCGCTGCTCAGGATGTGCGCCACGACCTCGAACGCCTGGCCGACATCTTCGGTGCCAGTATCGAACAGGTCGGCCACCGGCTTTCCACGATGCAAAGGCCCGGTGCCAAGGGTATCCCGTTCTTTTTCGTCCGCGTCGATCAGGCCGGCACGATCACCAAGCGCCACTCTTCCACCCGGCTGCAATTCGCCCGCTTCGGTGGGGCCTGCCCCTTGTGGAACGTCCACCAGGCCTTTGAAACGCCTGGGCAATTCCTGCGCCAGCTGGCCGAAACGCCAGATGGGGTCCGCTACCTGTGCCTTGCCCGCGACGTCTCGAAACCCGCCGGGGCCTTTCTCGCCCCGGTGCGCCGCTATGCCATCGGCCTTGGCTGCGAGGTACAGCACGCACAAAACCTCGTCTATTCCGACGGGCTCGACCTGAAAGGCCGGTTCGAGCCCATCGGCATTTCGTGCCGGATCTGCGAGCGGGTGAACTGTCACCAGCGGTCTGTCCCGCCGCTTGAAGGGCGGCTGAAGATCAATCCTAACGCTCGCGACGTGCTTCCTTACGAGATCGGCTGACCTATTTCCGCAGGGCCGCCGCGATCTGGTCTTTCAACCGCGACCGGATCTTGCGCAGGGTTTCCTCTTCGACATCGGTCAGGAGATCCAGCCTCGTCTCTGCCCGATGCACCTTGTCATTGACGCTGTCATATTCGGTCAGAAGCTTGGCGAAATGCGCGTCCGAAGCCTTCAAGGCGCTGATCTTGTGCGCTTCTGCCGGAAATTCGTCGTGCAGGGTGTGCGGGGTGTTCGACATGCCTGTCTCCTTCTTGACTGTCCCCTGCAGTCTAGAAGCTTGCGCCCCGCGCCGCTTTGACCCGGATCAACCCAGCATAAAGCCCTTTCCTGCAAGAAGGGGCGCCAGACGAGGGACTACCGCTGCGCCGTCCGCCAGTGCGGGTTGATCCAGGGCTCCAGGTTCGATGCCGGAAGCGGGGTCCGGCCAAGGATGTGGTCCGCGGCCTTCTCTCCGGTCATGATCGACGGCGCGTTCAAGTTGCCGTTCGTCACCTGCGGGAAGACCGAGCTGTCAGCGACCCGCAAACCCTCGACGCCAATCACCCGGCATTCCGGATCGACCACCGCCATCGGGTCCGAGGCCCGCCCCATCCGCGCCGTGCCGCAAGGGTGATAGGCGCTTTCGACATGTTCGCGCAGGAAGTCGTCAAGCTCGGCGTCGGTCTGATAGCCCGGCCCGGGTTGCAGTTCTTCCTTGAGGTAGGGCTTGAACGCCTCTTGCCCGAAGATTTCGCGCGTGAGGCGGATGGCGGTGCGGAAATCCTCCCAGTCTTCAGGGTGGGACATGTAGTTGAAGCGGATGACCGGTGCATCCGTCGGATTTCCCGACCGAAGTGTGACCGAGCCGCGCGACTTTGACCGCATCGGCCCGACATGGGCCTGGAACCCATGGCCCGCAGCCACCGCCTTGCCGTCATAGCGCACGGCGATGGGCAGGAAATGGTACTGGATATCCGGATACTCCACCCCGGCCTTCGAGCGGATGAAGGCGCAGGCCTCAAACTGATTCGAGGTGCCGGGGCCTTTCCCGGCAAACAGCCACTGCGCGCCGACCCAGGCCTTGCCCCAGAGGTTCCAGTACTTGTACAGCGTGATCGGCTGGCTGGCCGAAAACTGCATGTAGATTTCCAGATGGTCCTGCAGGTTCGCCCCGACGCCGGGCCGGTCTGCAACCACCTCGATGCCGTGCTCTTTGAGATGCGCCGCCGGTCCGATCCCCGACAGCAACAGCAGTTTGGGCGAGTTGATCGACGAGGCCGCAAGAATGACCTCGCGCCCGGCCCGGATCACTTCGCGCCCGCTGCGGGTGTCGACCTCGACCCCGACCGCGCGCTTGCCCTCCATCACTACCTTGCGGGCAAAGCCGCGGACGATGTGGACGTTTCCGCCCGCCATTGCGGGTTTGAGGTAGGCATTCGCCGCCGACCAGCGCCGCCCCTTGTAGATCGTCGCCTCCATCGGACCAAAGCCCTCCTGGCTCTGGCCGTTGTAATCCGAGGTCACGGGATAGCCTGCCTGCTCTCCCGCCTTGATGAAGGCGTCGAAGAGTGGGTTCTCGCGCGGCCCCCGGGTGACGTGCAGCGGTCCCGAAGAACCCCGGAACTCAGGGCCAGAGCCTCCGTGCGAATGCTCCATCCGCTTGAAATAGGGCAATACATCGGCATAGGCCCAGCCATCCGCCCCCATCTCGGCCCAAGTGTCGAAGTCCCGGGCGTGGCCCCGGACATAGACCATCCCGTTGATCGAGGACGACCCGCCGATCACCTTGCCCCTGGGCGTCGCCAGCACCCGGCCACCCAGATACGGCTCGGGCTCGGTTGCAAAGCCCCAGTCGTAGATCCCCATGTTCATCGGGTAGGACAGCGCGCCTGGCATCTGGATGAAGGGCCCGGCGTCCGACCCGCCATGTTCGATCACCACGACCCGGCGCCCGGCCTCGGACAGCCGATAGGCCATGGCGCATCCGGCCGAGCCCGCTCCTACAATCACATAATCTGCGTGCATCTCAGGCCCCCCGCGTCAGTTCCGCTTCCAAATGCCGAAGCGCCAGCGCCACGGCCGCGGCCCCGTCCGGAGGGCCAGATTTCAGCACTTCCCGCAGGTAAAGACCGTCGACCAGTGCCCCCAGCGATTCGGCAATCTCCACGGCCCGCGCCCCCGCCAGGGGCCTGAGCGCGGCAATGAGATTGGACCGGAGACGCCGTTGATAGACCGCCAGCAGCCGCTTTGCCTCTGGCACGGTCAGCGCCAGGACCCAGAAGTTCAGCCAGGCCCCCACCGCCTCGCGCCGGAAGTTGCCGGGGCTGAACGAGGCCCGCAGAATCGCCCGGATCCGCCCCTCCGGCCCCTCGGCCGCCGCTAGCGCGCCGCGTACTTCCGCGCCGTAAAGCGTCATGATGTGGCGCATCGCGGCCAGAAACATCTCTTCCTTCGAGCCGAAATAGTGGTGCGCCAGCGCCGATGACATGCCCGCCCGTTTCGCGATCTGACTGACCGTGACATCAAGCGACCCAGCCCGGCCGATCTCGACGATCGTGGCTTTCACCAGCGCTTCCTTGCGGATAGGCTCCATCCCAAGCTTCGGCATCGGTGCGGCCCCAAAAAATACTTGCCAAACCGAATAAGAGCGAAGTTTATTGACTCGTCAATCAACAAAAAACGTCAGGGAGTAGCCATGTCCGTTCGTTCCACACTTCTCACAACCGCGGTCACCTTCGCGCTGGCCGGTTCTGCCTTCGCCGAAGGTTGTGACAAGATCATCTTCTCCGATGTCGGCTGGACCGACATCACTGCCACCACTGCAGCCACCACGCTCGTTCTCGAGGCGCTTGGCTATGAGACCGAGACCAAGGTCCTGTCCGTGCCCGTCACCTATACCGGCCTCGCCGAAGGTGACATCGACGTCTTCCTCGGCAACTGGATGCCGACGATGGAGGCCGACCTCGCCCCCCATCGTGACGCGGGCAAGGTCGAAACCGTGCGCACCAACCTGGAAGGCGCGAAATACACGCTGGCCACCAATGAGGCCGGCGCCGCGCTTGGCATCGCCGATTTCAAGGACATCGCCGCCCACAAGGATGCGCTGGAAGGCCAGATCTTCGGGATCGAGCCCGGCAATGACGGTAACCGCCTGATCCTCGACATGATCGCCTCGGGTCCCTTCGGTCTTGACGGGTTCGAGGTCGTGGAAAGCTCGGAACAGGGCATGCTGGCCGAAGTGGCCAAGCGCTCGGAAGCAGGCGAGCCGATCATCTTCCTCGGCTGGGAACCCCACCCGATGAACGCCAACTTCAAGATGACCTATCTGACCGGCGGCGATGACTATTTCGGCCCGAACTTCGGTGGCGCGGTGGTCGATACCAACGTCCGTGCTGGCTATGTTGCGGAATGCCCGAACCAGGGCAAGCTGCTGCAGAACCTCGCCTTCTCGCTCCAGATGGAGAACGAGATCATGGGCGCAATCCTGAATGACGGCGAAGACCCGCGTGATGCCGCCAAGGCCTGGCTTGCCGCCAATCCGGCAACCTGGGAAGCCTGGCTTGACGGCGTGACCGCCAAGGACGGCAGCGACGCCAAGGCGGCCGTGACCGCCGCGCTGCAGTAATCCTCGACCGACGGCCCCGGGCAAACCCCGGGGCCGAAATCGTTCTGACCTGGGGGGACAGGAATGGACTGGCTGACCGATTACAAGATCCCGGTCGGGAAAGTGGCGAAGACCATCTTCGACTGGATGAAAGACAACCTCTCGCCGCTCTTCGACGCCATCTCGACCGTGATGGACGCGATGATCGCCGGGATTCTCTGGCTTTTGCAGGCACCGCATCCTCTGGTCGTCGTCGGGCTTTTCGTGGCGCTGACCTGGTATCTGCAGCGCAGCTGGAAAGTCTGTCTGGGGGTACTTCTCGGTTTCCTCTTCGTCCTGAACCAGGGCTACTGGGAGGAAACGACCGAAAGCCTGACCCTGATTCTCTCGGCTTGCGTCGTCTGCATGGGCCTTGGTGTGCCGATCGGCATTGCCTGCGCCCATCGTCCCCGGCTTTACACGGCTATGGTTCCGATCCTGGACCTGATGCAGACCCTGCCGACCTTCGTCTACCTCATCCCGGCCATCGTCTTCTTCGGCCTTGGCATGGTGCCCGGCCTGATCGCGACGGTGATCTTCGTCCTGCCCGCCCCTATCCGCCTGACCCACCTGGGTGTTTCCTCCACGCCGAACGCGCTTCTTGAGGCCGCAACCGCCTTTGGCGCCACGCCGAAACAGCGGCTCTGGAAAGTGGAACTGCCCTGGGCAATGCCGCAGATCATGGCGGGACTGAACCAGACCATCATGCTCTCGCTGTCGATGGTCGTCATCGCCGCGCTGGTCGGCGCCAATGGCCTGGGCGTGCCGGTTGTCCGGGCGCTTAACAGCGTGAACACCGCCCTTGGCTTTGAATCGGGCTTTATCATCGTCGTGGTGGCCATCCTTCTGGACCGCATGCTGAGGGTGTCGAAATGAGCATTTCAGAAGCACGGGCAGCCGTTGAATTCGACCGCGTTTCCATTGTCTTCGGTGACAATCCGGCGCGCGCACTGCCCCTCATGGACGAAGGCAAGACCCGCGCCGAGGTCCAGCAAGCCACGGGCCAGGTCCTCGGCGTGCATGACTGCTCGCTGACCGTGGCCGAGGGCGAGATCCTTGTGCTGATGGGCCTCTCCGGTTCCGGAAAATCGACCCTTCTGCGCGGGGTCAATGCGCTGAACCCGGTGGTCCGGGGCGAAGTCCGGGTTCTGGAAGGCGACAAGATGGTGTCGGTCACCAAGGCCAACCCGGAAACGCTGAGGCGCCTGCGGGCCACCCGCATCGCGATGGTCTTCCAGCAGTTCGGCCTTCTGCCCTGGCGGTCTGTGCGCGAAAACGTCGGGCTCGGGCTGGAGCTTGCCGGCATGTCGCCCGAAGCACGCAAGCCCAAGGTCGACGCTCAGCTTGAACTCGTGAACCTCTCGCAATGGGCCGAACGCAAGGTCGGAGACCTCTCCGGTGGCATGCAGCAGCGCGTGGGCCTGGCCCGCGCCTTCGTGACGGACGCGCCGATCCTCTTGATGGACGAGCCCTTCTCGGCGCTTGATCCCCTGATCCGCTCCAAGTTGCAGGATGAGCTTCTGGACCTGCAGCGGAAACTGAAGCGCACCATTGTCTTTGTCAGCCACGACCTCGACGAGGCCTTCAAGATCGGCAACCGCATCGCGCTGATGGAGGGGGGCCGGATCGTCCAGTGCGGCACGGCGCGCGAGATCATCGCCAATCCGGTCAGCGAATATGTCGCCGATTTCGTGGCGCATATGAACCCGTTGGGCGTTCTGACGGCGCGGGATGTGATGGAGAAGGGCGAAGCCGGACCCACTGCTCGCGAATTGCCGGCCGAAACCCCGGTCAAGGACATCATGGACATGATGTCGAAAGGGGTGAGCGAAATGGTCGTGACCGAGAACGGACGCAACCTCGGGCTGGTGCGCACTGCAAGCCTGATGGCAAAGCTGATCAACCCGCGCGGCTGATCGGGTGGGGGCCAAGAATTTTAAGTAAAATTCTTGGCAAATTCCTTCCTCAAGGAATTTGGCGCGGCCTGCATCGAGCGGACCGCGTCAGCCATGCCCTAGCTCTTTGCGGCAGCCTTCTTGGGGGCGGCCTTCTTGGCTGCGGTCTTCTTTGCTGTCGCAGGCTTCTTCGCTACGGCCTTCTTCGGTGCGGCTTTCTTCTTGCCGCCCTTGCCCGCCTTCTCGGCGATCAGGACCAGGGCTTCCTCCAGGGTCACAGCCTCGGGCTCTACCCCCTTGGGCAAGGTCGCATTGACCTTTTCCCATTTCACATATGGCCCATAGCGGCCGGGCATGACCTGGACTTCGCCACCATCGGGATGCGCTCCCAGCACTTTCAGCGGCCCGGCTGGTGCCGCCCGCCCCTGCCCGCGTGAGGTCTTCTGGGCCAGCACCTCGACTGCACGGTTCATGCCGATGGTGAAAACTTCCTCGACATCAGGGATGTTTGCATAGACGGGCCCATGCTTCACATAGGGACCGAAGCGACCGATCCCGGCCTCGACCAGCACGCCATCATCCGGGTGCTTGCCCACCTCGCGCGGCAGCGAGAGGAGCGCCAGCGCCCGCTCAAGCGTCAGTCCATCGGGCGACCAGCCCTTGGGCAGGCTGGCACGATCGGGTTTGGGCGTCGCCTCCGAGGCTTCGCCGCGCTGGACGTAAGGGCCGAAGCGGCCCGCGCGCAGGCTGATCTCGACGCCGTTTTCGTCCTGCCCCAGGATCCGCCCGTCCGAGGCGACGCTTTCGGCATCCCCGGCCAGGGGCCGCGTATAACGGCATTCCGGGTAATTGCCGCAGCCGATGAAGGCCCCGCCCGACCGCGCGGTCTTGAGATGCAACCGCCCAGTGCCGCAGGTCGGGCAGACCCGAGGATCGCCGCCATCGGCCCGGGCCGGATAGAGATGGGGCGCCAGAAAATCGTCAATCTTCGTAAGGACTTCGCCAATCCGCAAATCAGCCGTCTCAGCCACAGCAGCCGAGAAGTCACGCCAGAAGCGGCTGAGCACATCCTTGTAGTCGCGGTCCCCGGCCGAGACATCGTCAAGCTCGGTCTCCAGATCGGCGGTAAAGTCGTATTCGACGTAACGGTGGAAGAAATTCGACAGAAACGCCGTGACCAGTCGGCCCTTGTCTTCGGGGAAGAGCCGGTTCTTGTCCTTGCGCACATAGTCCCGGTCCACGATGGTCGTCAGCACGGACGCATAGGTCGAGGGGCGGCCGATTCCCAGCTCCTCCATCCGCTTGACGAGCGTGGCTTCGGTATAGCGCGGCGGGGGCTGGGTGAAATGTTGGTCAGGCGTGATCTGGCCCTTGGCCAGAGCTTCGCCCTGCATCACCTGCGGCAGGCGGCCTTCCTCGTCATCCTCGTCGTCTCGGCCCTGATCATAGACCTTGAGATAGCCGTCAAAGAGAACGACCTGGCCATTGGCCCGGAAGGCAACCTCGCCATCCGGCGAGGCCACGTCGACCGCGGTACGCTCCAGCCGGGCGGCAGCCATTTGGCTTGCGATCGTGCGTTTCCAGATCAGGTCGTAAAGCTTACGCTGGTCTTCCTCGACACGAATCTTCTCGGGGCCCAGACCCATGTCGGTCGGCCGGATGCATTCATGCGCTTCCTGGGCGTTCTTGGCCTTGTTCTTGTACATCCGTGGAGAGTCAGGGACATAGGCCTTGCCGAAACGCTTCTCGATCTCGCCCCTTGCGGCCATCACCGCCTCGGGCGCCATGTCGATGCCGTCGGTCCGCATGTAGGTGATATGGCCCGCCTCATAAAGGCGCTGCGCTGCATTCATGCACTGCTTGGCGCCCATGCCGTACTTGCGGGAGGCCTCCTGCTGCAGCGTCGAGGTCATGAAGGGCGGCCAGGGGTTGCGGGTCGCGGGCTTCGACTCGACGGCCACCACCTTGAAATCGCGGGATGTCGCGGCCTGGACAGCAAGCTCGGCTGCGGTCTGGGTTGGAATGTCGAATTTCGACAGCTTCCTGCCGCCGAGGGTCACCATCCCGGCCTCGAACTCCTGCCCCCTGGGGGTGCGGAAGACGGCTTTGACGGTCCAGTATTCCTGGGCCTTGAAGGCCTCGATCTCCATCTCGCGCTCGACAATGAGCCGCAGGCAGACCGACTGCACGCGCCCTGCCGACTTTGCGCCAGGGAGTTTCCGCCAGAGGACGGGAGAGAGGGTGAAACCCACCAGATAGTCGAGCGCGCGGCGGGCGAGATAGGCCTCGACCAAGGCCTGATCGACCTCGCGCGGCTCCTTCATCGCCTTGGTCACCGCATCCTTGGTGATCGCGTTGAAGGTCACCCGGGCGACCTTTTTGCCCTTCTTCAGAGAGCTTTGCAGGGCTTCCTTCAGATGCCAGCTGATCGCTTCGCCCTCACGATCGGGGTCGGTGGCAAGGATCAGCGTGTCGTCGGTCTTCAAGGCCTCGGCGATGGCGCGGACGTGTTTTTTCGACTCTGGTGCGACTTCCCAAAGCATGTCGAACCCGTTTTCCGGGTCGACCGAGCCATCCTTGGCCGGCAGGTCGCGGACGTGGCCGTAGGACGCGAGAACCGTGAAGTCGGGGCCGAGGTATTTGTTGATCGTCTTGGCCTTGGCGGGGGATTCGACGACAACGACTGGCATGATTTCCCCAAACTCCCAAGGCCCGCAAATGGCGCGGCAACATGTGGGCGAATGGCGGCGCTTGTCAACCGGGGGGCTCGGCGCGGTTCCCGGGGTCGCAGCGCCCGCCCATGGCTAAGGAGGTTTCCACGGGCTTACCGGGTGCAACAGCAAGCGGGCGCACCTTGCCGCCAAGGGTAAGGGCAAGACCTTGAGAGCGCGGCATTAATCGACGCAGATCGGGCGGTTTTGGACGTCTACTTTGCGTCTTCCTTGCGTCTTCCTTCTGTACCCACGCGCAAATCCTGCAGCGCCCATTAACCATGCAGGTCGAATCAGGCCGGGCCAGTATCTAGTCCAGCCGGGAGAGCAATCCGCCGGGTTGGCGGCTGATGCGGCCTTCCAGCTCTAGGTTCAGAAGCTCGGGCGCGAGTTGGGCCGAGGTGACGTTGAGGTCGCGCATCAGCTGATCTTCGGCAAGGGGGCTGGGGCCAAGGCGCGACAGGATCATCGAGTGGAGGAGAGCGACCTCTTTCAGCGGGCGTTGCGGAGCCTCGGGTCCCGGCAGGACCGGCAGGCGAGGCTCGGGGTCGGGCGAAGCCTGGCTCATGCCGAGCGCTTCCAGGATGTCGGATGTACCCCGCACCAGCACGGCGCCGTCTCGGATGAGCATGTTGCAGCCCGAAGCGCGGGCGTCGAACGGGTGGCCCGGGACGGCCATCACATCGCGACCATAGTCAAGCGCGGCCCTGGAGGTGATCAGGCTGCCCGACTTGGCCGCCGCCTCGACCACGACCACGGCCCGGGCGAGGCCAGCCACGATACGGTTGCGCAACGGGAAGTGCCGGGCCTGAGGTTCAAGGCCGGGGGGGTGTTCACTGATCCGGCAGCCTGTCGCGTCGATGGCGCGGGCCAGCGCCTCATTTTCGGCCGGATAGATGACATCGATACCGCCCGCCATGACGGCGACGGTCTTGCCTTCCCCGGCCAGGGCCGCCTCATGTGCAGCAGCGTCAATGCCACGGGCGAGGCCGGAGACCACAGTGAACCCGGCCTCGGAAAGCCCCTGCCCCAGCCGCCGCGCCATGCGCGCGCCCAGGGACGAGGCATTCCGGGCACCAACAATGGCGACGGCCGGGCGGTTCAGAAGTGTTGCGTCGCCCGTAACCCAGAGAACCGGCGGCGCGTCGGGCAGATCAAGAAGCGCCTTGGGATATTCGGGCTCGCCATGGACGAGAAGCCGTGCACCTGCGGCCTGTCCCTGCTTCATTTCGGCCAGCACGACGCCAGGCGGGCAGACCTCATACCCTTCGACCCCGGCAGCGCGGGCAATCTCCGGCAGTGCGAGAAGCGCCGCCCAGGCAGTGCCATGTTCGGCCATAAGGCGGTGCCAAGTCACCGCGCCCACCCGACGGGAGCGGACGAGGCGGAGCTGATCCAGCCGGTTATCCCCTACCCTGGGGAAGTCAGGGGTCGAAAGCTGTCCGTCTGCCATCCGGCACCTCGCCTCGTTCGCTGGGGCAAGACTGCACTGACGCTGGTTAACGAAAGCTGAACGCCGAAGAGGATTGAACCCGGCACGGTTATTTGATCAAATGGAGCAAAGCCGCCCCGAGGCCCCGGGGCCGCGATCCATCTGGGGAGCAAGACCATGCTGAACGCCGAAGTTGCCAAGCGCCGGGACGAAGCCATCTCTCGTGGCGTGGGGATGATGACCCAGATCTATGCGGATCGGGCGCTGAACTCCGAAGTCTGGGACATCGAGGGCAACCGCTACATCGACTTTGCGGCGGGGATCGCGGTGGTGAACACCGGACATTGCCACCCCAAGGTGATGGCCGCCGTGGCGAACCAGATGACGAAGTTCACCCATACCTGCCATCAGGTCATGCCCTATGAAAACTACATCCGTCTGGCGGAACGCCTGAACGACAAGGTGCCGGGCAATTTCAAGAAGAAGACGATCTTCGTCACCACCGGCGCCGAAGCCTGCGAGAACGCGATCAAGATCGCCCGTATCGCGACGGGCCGTGATGCGGTCATCGCCTTTGGCGGCGGCTTCCACGGCCGGACCTTCATGGGGATGAGCCTGACCGGCAAGGTCGAGCCCTACAAGAAGGGCTTCGGCAGCATGATGCCGGGCGTCTACCATGTGCCCTTCCCGATGGATGTGCATGGGATTTCCACCAAGGATGCGATGGCGGGGATCGAGAAGCTGTTCAAGGCCGACCTCGACCCGGCCCGCGTTGCAGCGATCATCTTCGAACCGGTGCAGGGCGAAGGCGGCTTCTATCCTGCCCCGACCGAACTGGTAAAGGCACTCCGTGCGCTGTGCGACCAGCATGGCATCGTGATGATCGCCGACGAGGTCCAGACGGGCTTTGCCCGGACCGGGAACCTTTTCGCGATGGAGATGCACGGGGTTGCGGCCGACCTGACCACCATGGCCAAGGGCCTGGCGGGCGGGCTGCCGCTGGCGGCGGTCACCGGCAAGGCCGAGCTGATGGATGCAGCCAATCCGGGTGGCCTTGGCGGGACCTATGCCGGGAACCCCTTGGGGATCGCGGCGGCGAATGCTGTGCTCGACGTGATCGAGGAAGAAGACCTCTGCGCCCGTGCGAACGAGCTCGGCAGCCGGTTGAAGCAGCGGCTGGAGGCAATCCGGGCCAGCGCGCCCGAAATCGTGGATATCCGCGGCCCGGGCTTCATGGTGGCGGTCGAATTCGCCAAGCCGGGGTCGAAGGAACCCGACGCGGGCTTCACCGGCCGGGTCCGGCTTGAGGCGCTGAAGCGGGGGCTCCTGCTCCTTACCTGCGGTGTCTATGGCAACGTGGTCCGCTTCCTTGCGCCGATCACCATACCGGACGCGCATTTTGCGGAAGCAATGGATATCCTGGAAGCTTCGATCGCCGCGGCGCGCCAGGGCTGATCTTGGCCTACCTGTCCGAGACAGCCGAAGCCGGGACCTATGATCTCATGTCTGCCATTCGGGATCTGGCAGCCAAGGGCGGGCCTGGATCCTGGCGGCAGGTGATCAGTCTTGTTGCGCTGTTCCTTGGGCCCCAAAAGCTGGTGCCCGAGGAATACTATACCTACGCGCTGTATCGCGAGGACCGGGGACGGGCCTTCATCCGCGACTTCATCTCGAACCGGCGGATGCGAGAGTTCAACGGCACTTTGCAAATGCCCGCCCGCGGGGCAGATCTCGGGACAATGCTGGACAAGCTTGCGACCGAGGCCGTGCTTGCGCGGCGCGGACTGCCAGTGTCGCAGACGCGGGCGGTCTATGCCCCCGTAGGGGCCCAGGTGCCAGAGCTGCCGGGTTTGCGGACCTTGCGAAATGCGGCGGATCTGGGCGCCTTTCTGGCTGATCCGGCGAACTTGCCGGTGTTCGGAAAGCCCAGAGCCGACAGCTATGCGCGTGGCGCGGCGATGATCGAGGGGCTGGCAGCTGCAGATGAAGTGCGGTTCCTGAACGGCCGGACTGTTCCGATCGCCGGGCTTGCAGCCGAGATCGTGAAGGATTGGGGGCAAGGTTACCTTTTCCAGCCGTTCTACCAGTGCGCCGAGGGCTTGCGCGACCATGTCGGGGCCGCCATGGCCTCGCTTCGGATTGTCACGCTTTGGACCGACAATGGCATCGAGCCCTGGTATGCCGTGATCCGCCTGCCGGCCAAGACGGCCATGCATGACGGCGATTCAAAGGACGCCCGGGTCTGGGGTCTGGTGGATCTGGCCACGGGTCAGGTGGTCAAGCTGCGCAGCCTGCGCGACCCCCATGCGGGCGACTTGCGCCACGGCAACAACGACGCCGTGCCCTTCCTCGGCTTCACCCTGCCGCACTGGGCCCAGGCGGTCGAGATTTGCCGGGCGGGTCATGAAAGCTTTCCTAGCCATGGCCTGATCGGCTGGGACGTGTTCCTGACCGATTCCGGCGCCATCCTGAACGAGGCGAATGCCAGTCCCGGTCACCTTTATCAGGTCGCGGCGCAGCGTCCCCTTCTGAACCCCGAGATGCGTCCGGCCTACGAACGCGCGCGCGCCTTTGCCAGGAAGCACGGTGGCGGTGGCGGCCGGTTCTAGGACGGAAGGCTCGCAGCGGTTTGCCGGGACTCGGGCGACAGATCGGTCGAAATCCGCGCATTGTGCCATAATGCGGCCCAAAGCCGGACCTAGAAGGATAAGGTCTGCCTGCAGACTCACCTTAGGAGCCAAAGACATGTCTCGTTTCCTTCTTACCCTTCCCCTGATTGCCCTGCCGCTTGCGGCCTGCACCCCCGCCGAACAGACCACCGCTCTGGGCGCCCTGGGCGGCGCTGCCGTCGGTGCTGCGGTTTCCTCGGATGCTGACCGTGAAAAAGGTGCGCTGATCGGTGCCGCGGTGGGCGCTGCTGCTGCCACGCTGCTTGGACCGGCCTCGCAGCCCGGCAAGTGCCGCTACCGCGATGCTTACGGCCGCGAATACATCGCCAACTGCTGAAAGACCTGACGGCGGTTGCCCGGATGCGCCGGGCAGCCGCCAAGAACCTTCCCCAAGGCGCGGCCTTTCCCTGCGAGGGATGAGCGGTTAGAAGAGCGGCCAATCCGCGCAAGGCCAGCATGACCCTTCCCGCTTCCGGCATCCGACTTGACCGCGCAACCGTCCGGCTGGGCGGCCGTGTGGTGCTGGATGCTCTGTCCCTGAATCTGTCCGAAAGCCGGATCGGCGTTCTGGGGCGCAATGGTTCGGGCAAGACCACGCTTCTGCGGCTGATCGCCGGGCTTCTCGCGCCGGACCAAGGGGCGGTAAGTGTCGATGGCTTCGACCCGTTTGCCGATCGCAAGGCCGCGCTTGCCGCACTGGGCATCCTGTTCCAGAACCCGGATCACCAGATCCTGTTTCCCACGGTCGAAGAGGAACTGGCTTTCGGGCTGATCCAGCAAGGCCACACCCCCGCTGCCGCCGGAACGCGGGTTGCAGAGCTTCTGGCGGCCGAGGGGCGTGCGCATTGGGCCAAGGCCCCGGTCACCAGCCTGAGCCAGGGTCAGCGGCACTATCTGTGCCTGCTGGCGGTTCTGTTGATGCAGCCCCGGACCATCCTTCTGGACGAACCGCTCGCGGGGCTGGACCTGCCGACCCAGCTCCGGCTGGCCCGGCGCTTTGCAGCGCTTCCGCAGCGGCTGATCACGATCACGCATGACCCGTCAGTGCTGGCCAGCACCGACCGCGTCCTGTGGCTGGAGGCCGGGCGCGTCGTCGCCGATGGCCCACCTTCGCAGGTCTTGCCCGCCTTTACGGCCGAGATGGAACGGATCGGAGCGCGCGATGCTGACGCTGACCTCGCCGGTTGAAACCTGGGCGCATCCGTTGCCCGCGGGGCTGAAGCTCGCGGCGCTTGCCTTGGCGACGACCGGGCTCTTTGCGCTGCAGACCCCACCGGCCCTTGGGCTGGCTTGCGCACTGACCGGATTGCTTTTCCTGACCGGCGGCACCAGCTTTGCACGGACGGGCCTGAGGCTGCTCTGGCCGCTTTGGCCCTTTGTGGTGATTGTCGGCCTTTGGCATCTCTGGACCGGGAATCCGACCCTTGGGGCTGCCGTCGTCTTGCGCATGGTCACGGCTGTGGCGCTGGCCAATTTCGTCACCATGACGACCCGCCTTTCCGAGATGCTTGCCGTTTTCCAATGGCTTGCCCGTCCGCTTGCGCCGCTTGGACTGTCGCCGCGCCGCCTGGCGCTGGCCTTTGCCCTGGCGATCCGCTTCATCCCGGTGATGCTTGATCGACTGGGTCAGATCGGCATGAGCTGGCGCGCGCGGTCGCCCCGGCGCCCACGCTGGCGGGTGCTGGTCCCTGCAACGCTTGCCGCACTCGACGATGCTGACCATGTCGCCGAGGCCTTGCGGGCGCGGGGTGGGGCTGGTTAAAGGGCGCGAAGCAAACGGGGGACCCCATGGAACGCAACCTGACGCATATCGCCCTTTTCGCAGCGTTGATCGCGGTTCTGGGTCTGATCCCGAAGATCGACCTTGCCGGCGGCGTGCCGATCACCGCGCAGTCGCTGGGTGTCATGCTGTGCGGCACTGTGCTTGGCGCAAAACGTGGGGCGCTGGCGGTTCTGCTGTTTCTGGCCCTTGTTGCCCTGGGCCTGCCGCTTCTGTCCGGCGGGCGCGGCGGGCTGAGCGTCTTTGCCTCGCCCTCGGTCGGGTTCCTGCTGGGCTTTCCGGTCGCGGCATTCGTCATTGGCTGGCTGATGGAGCGGACCACGCTTGCAACCGGCCTTGCGGCAACGGCAGCTTCTGTCATCGGCGGGATCGGCGTGCTTTATGTCTTCGGCATCATCGGGATCGCGCAAATGACCGGGGTCAGCATCAAGGAGGCCTCGCTCGGCGCTGCGCTGTCCTTCCTGCCAGGCGATGCGATCAAAGCTGTTATCGCAGGGCTTGTGACGCAAAGCCTGGCGCGGATGCGGCCGGCCTCGCTTCTGTCACGGGCCTGAGCCTTCCAGAAGCAACGCCGTCCCGATTCCCCCGGCAGCCGCAATGGCTGCGAGGCCACGGCCCCTTGTCAGGCCGTGGAAAAGCCGGACGGCAAGGATCGCGCCGGACGCGCCGATCGGGTGACCCCGGGCAAGGCCGCCGCCTGCGGGATTGACGATGGCCGGGTCAAGACCTGCGCCGTCGATCACGGCAAGGGCCTGGACGGCATAGGCCTCCATCACTTCGGCCTGGGTCAGCGGCTCGCCCTGCCAGATGCGAGCGACGGCCCTCAGGGGTGCGAGGCCGGGCTCCGACGGGTCGCCACCAAG
>JAEULQ010000112.1 GCA_016792685.1 Tabrizicola sp.
CCGGAAGTTCCGGCCCCGCCCGCGCCGGTTTCGCCCTTGCCGCCGCGCGCGTCATCACTAATGTCGGCGCAGACCGGAAACGACCTCAGGACGTCGCAATGTTCAGACCTGTTGCCCTGCTTGCCTTGTTTCTTGCTGCGCTCTTGCTGATTGCCCCGGCAAATCCGTCGGCCGCACAAGAGGGTCCGGTCTGGATCCAGGTCGAGGCCCAGCCCGACCTGGCCACGGCCGAAGATCGCGCCCGGGCCTACAGCTCGCTCTTTCCCGAAACCGCCGGGTTCCAGCTGCGCTCGGGCTGGTACGGCATCATGCTGGGCCCCTTCTCCGCCGAAGAGGCGAGGCTCCGCATCGACAGCCTCAAGCGCGACGGCCAGATTCCCGGCGACAGCTTCATCGCCTTCGAACAGGATTTCCGTGACCAGTACTGGCCGCTCGACGGCGTTGCGCCCCTGGTCCCGGCGAGCGACGAACCCGAAGCTGTGACTCCGGTCGAACCCGAACCCACTGATGCCCCCGATGAAGACAAGACCCAGGCCCGCGACAGCGAGGCGCTTCTGACCCCGGAAGAACGGATGGACCTGCAAACCGCATTGCAGTGGTTCGGTTTCTATCCGGGCGGCATCGACGGCGCTTTCGGACCCGGCACCCGAAACTCGATGGCCGCCTGGCAAGAGGCGCAGGGGCTGGAGCCGACCGGCATCCTGACCACCCGCCAGCGCCGCACGCTGCTTGAGGCGTGGAAGGGCGAGCTTTCGTCCTTCGGTTTCGCCGAGGTCATCGAAGCAGAATCCGGGATCACGGTTACCTTGCCGCTGGGACTGGTGGAATTCGACCACTACGAACCCCCATTCGTCCACTACCGCGCCAAGACCGAAGGCGCGCCCCGGATCGTGCTGATCTCGCAGCCCGGCGACCAGGCCGCGTTCTTCGGGCTCTACGACATCCTGCAGACGCTCGACTCCGTGCCGCTTGACGGCCCGCGCGACCGGGGTGACCGCAGCTTCCGCATCCGCGGCACTTCGCCCAAGGCCGACACGACCATCTTTGCCGAGCTGAAGGGCGAGCGGATCAAGGGCTGGATGCTGATTTCCACCCCCGGCAACGAGGCGCGGGACGCGCGGATCGTGAAAGTGCTGGAAGACAGTTTCTCGCCCGATGGCGAAAGCGTGCTGGACCCCGGCATGGCCGTCATGGGTGCCGAGGCCAAGGCGGGCCTTCTGTCCGGTCTGGAAGTGCGCAAGCCGCGCTTCAGCCGGACCGGCTTCTTCATCTCGCCGGAAGGGGCAGTCCTGACGACGACCGAAGCCGTCCAGTCCTGCGCCCGTGTGACCATCGACAAGGCGACCGAGGCCAAGGTCGCCCTTGCGGACACGGCCAGTGGCCTCGCGCTTCTGACCCCGATGGCCCCGCTTTCGCCGCGGCAGGTCGCGGGCTTTGTCACCGCCCCGCCCCGCCCCGGCAGCGAAATCGCCGTTCCGGGCTATGCCTATGAGGACCGGCTGCCTGCCCCGGTGCTGACTTTCGGCACGCTGGAAGAGCTGTCTGGCCTGAACAGCGAAACCGGTCTGAACCGTCTGGCGCTGGAAGCGCTGCCCGGCGATGCGGGTGGTCCGGTCCTTGACGCCTCCGGCGCGGTGATCGGCATGCTCCTGCCCGCAGGACCCCAGGGCGGCAAGACACTTCCCGCAGGCGTGGTCTTTGCCCTAACTACCGCCGAGATCGGCCGTCTCCTGACGCCGACCGGCATCGCGCCCGTTTCAAGCACGGCTACCGCCCCGCTCTCGCCGGCAGACCTTGCCGACGCCGCGACCGGCATGACGGCCCTCGTTTCCTGCTGGGACTGATCCGCTCCGTCAGCAGAGCCTGACCACCCCTTTCTCTCCGGGAGAGAGGGGTTCAGCGCCGCCAGAAGCTCGGCAGTACCAGGACAAGGATCGCCAATAGCCCCAGGCGGCCCAGCAGCATGCACAGCGACATGATGGCAATCGCGCCGGGCGGGAAGTCGATGAAGGTGCCGGTGCGCTCGACCAGCGGGCCAAAGCCGTAGCCAATGTTGCCAAGCGAAGTCCAGACAGCAAACAGCGCTGAAACCGTGTCGACGCCCAGCAGCGTCATCGCCACGCTCATTGTCCCAAGGATCAGGATGAAGCTCGACACGAAAAGGATCAGCGCATTCAGCACGTCCTCTTCGACCGCCCTTCCGTCATAACGGATCGGATCGACCATCGAGGGATTGCCGATCCGCCGCACCTCGCGCCGCAGGACCGCGACCACCAGTTGCACACGGAAGACCGAGAGCCCCGCCGCCGATGACCCGGAACAGGCCCCGATCACCCCGATGACGAAAGCCACCACCAGCATGAAACCGCCCCAGGTCGGGAATGTGCCAGAGAAGAACCCGGTCGAGGACATGATCGATGTCAGGTTGAACAGAGACTCGCGGAAGGTGGGCTCCAGCGGCGCCCCTGTGGTCCAGACCCGCCAAAACGTCACCAACAGCACCGCCGTGCCAAGCCAGCGCAAATAGGCCCGCGCCTGGCTGTCCTGCCACAGGGGCACGGCCGAGCCGTTCACCAGTTGCACATAGCGGATATAGGGCAGGCTCCCCAGGATCATGAACAGCGCCCCCGCATATTCGCCTGCGCCGATGTACTTGTTGAAAGAGATGTCCGTGGGCGAGAACCCGCCCGTGGCGATGGTCGCAAAGCCATGCACCACTGCGTCAAGCGTCGTCATCCCGATCGCCGAATAGGTTGCGATGCAGATCAGCGTCAGCCCGGCATATACCACCAGCAGCTGCCCCGCGATATCCGTCGCGCGCGGCAGTGCCTTGCCGAAGGTGTCGAAGCCCTCGGTGCGGAAGAACTGCATGCCGCCCACCCGCATCAGCGGCAGGAAGATCATGGCGATAAAGGCGATCCCGAGACCGCCCAGCCAGTTCAGCATCCCCCGCCACAGGTTCATCCCGGCGGGAAGGTCGTCCAGCCCGAAGATCACGGTCGCCCCGGTCGTGGTGATCCCCGAGACGGCCTCGAAATAGGCATTGTTCAGCGTCAGGCCCGGTGCACCGATATAGAAGGGCAGCCCGCCAAAGAACGGTACCAGGAACCAGATCCCTGCCGTCAAAAGATAGGCCTGCCGCGTGTCCAGCGCCTGGCCCAGCGAATTACCGGTCGACAGCGTCAGCCCCGCGCCCACGACGCCGGTCAGGGCCGCCGAGGCCAGGAAGGCATAGCCATTCTCAAGCCCGGCCCGCCAGTCGATGATGGCCGGCGCCAGCATCAGGATCGCAAGCACGATCAGGATGCGGCCGATGACATAGGCGACGGGGCGGAAGTCTACCATGGTCCGGCCATGGCTACGCGGCCCGCCGCCGCGCGTCAATCGTCAGACGCCTACGCCTGTCCGGCAAAAGCGGACTCCGCCATCGTCGAAAAGACCGGCGATCCCGAAAGCTCTAGCCTGCGTGGATCAGGCTCGCGAAAAGCTTCGGGTCCAGACTCTCGGCCGCGAAGGTCTCGCCCTCGGTCAGAAGACTGATCGCGTCATGGCTGTGCAGGCTTTCCTGGTGGCTTGCGATCACCCGGAAATCACCGATCCGCGCGTCCCCGCGAAGCGCCTCGCAGAAAAGCCGCGCCGCGTCTTCCACGAAGATCGGGTTGGCCGCGTTCAGCTCGGCAAAAGCCTGCTCGTCCTCGCGCTTCACCATGACCTGGGTTTCGGTGACGACAGCGCCACGGGCCAGTTCGATCAGGTCTTCCAGGGCCATCTCGTCCCTCAGTTCCACCGAAAGCCGCGCCACCGACCGCTGCGAATGCGGCGTGGCAAGCTGCCCCCGCACACGGCGGGCATGTTCGGAAAGCTCCAGGCTGCACGGACAGGTCGAGGAATACACATAGTCCAGATGGGCGATCCGCTTGCGCACGCCTGCCTGATCCACCAGCTCAAGGGCGATGTCATAATACTGCCAGCCCGAAAGCCCGGACCGCAGGGACGACATCTGCATCGGAAAGGAAAACCGCATCTGGATGCGGGCGTCAAAGCTGCCAAGGTCGCGCTTGTAATCCTCAAGCGCCGCTTCGATGACGCCAAAGGAAAACGCCCGTTCGGCATGGGCATAGAATGACCGCATGATGCGGCTCATGTTGATGCCCTTCTTCTCGGCTTCAAGGCTGACCGTGCCGGTGACGGATGTCTCCAGCACCAGGGGCGCCCCGCCTCGGGTCGCATAGCGGATCGGCAGGCGGAAGTTCGAGATTCCGACATGCTGGATCCGCGACTTTGCGCCCCGGATCAGACTGGAAGGGCCGTTCTGCAAGTCAGGCAGCGACGCACGATAAACTGCGTCGGGGCGGAAACCGGCCGGATAGTCCCGCGACATGGCCGGATAGGGCTGGTCGTCCACAAGATAGCCCACCGCCGCATCCAGACGCGCGATCTCGTCGTCCGAGACCTTGCCCGCCCACTGCCGCAGAACCGCCAGTGCTGCCTCGGCCTCTTCGCACGAAGGCAACCGGTCGATCTCGGGGGTATGGATGTTCATGTGGCGGTCCTCTCGGTTCAGGCAAGCGCAGCGCTCACCATCAATTTCCGGAATCTTTTACGGAGGAAGCCCGCCACCGGATCACCCTGGTCCGAAGCAGGCCCCCATCAGATAGGCATTTCTGGGCCGAGAGCAAGCACCGCCTGCGACACTCAAGCCGCAGAAAGCGCCTGGACCAGATCGGCGATCAGGTCGCCCGCGTCCTCAAGCCCGAGGGACAGCCTGATCAGCCCCGGCGTGATCCCCAGCGCCACCTTCTGCTCAGCCGGCAAGCGCTGGTGCGTCGTGGTCGCGGGATGGGTCGCGATGGTCTTCGCATCGCCCAGATTGTTGGAGATCTTGGCGATTTCCAGCGCATTCATGAACCGGAAGGCCGCCTCCTTGCTGCCTGCGATCTCGAAGGTCACCAATGTCCCGCCCGAGCCCATCTGCGCCATGGCCAGATCGTGCTGCGGGTGGTTCGGCAGCCCGGGATAGATGACTTTCGTCACCTTCGGATGTGCCGACAGGGCCTCGGCCACTTTCAGCGCCGAATCCGCCATCGCCCGGCAGCGCAGGTCCAGCGTCGCCATCCCGTTCAGATGCATCCATGCGGTGAACGGGCTCATGCTGCCGCCGGTGTGCTTCATGAAGGGTTCAACCGTCTTGCGGATGAACTCGCGGCTGGCGCAGATGACGCCGCCAAGCGCGCGGCCCTGACCGTCGACATGCTTGGTCGTGGAATAGACCACGACATCCGCGCCCTGTTCGACCGCGTTCGAGAAGACCGGGGTCGCAAAGACATTGTCGCAGATGACCAGCGCACCGACCGAATGGGCAATCGCACTCACACCGCGGATATCGACCAGCTCCAGCGTCGGGTTCGACATCGATTCGAAGAACACCGCCTTCGTGCCCGGCACCAC
Source organism: Tabrizicola sp. (assembly GCA_016792685.1). Lineage (GTDB taxonomy): Bacteria > Pseudomonadota > Alphaproteobacteria > Rhodobacterales > Rhodobacteraceae > Tabrizicola. Next base: position 5,449 of record JAEULQ010000112.1, read on the forward strand.
CGCCTTCCGCCATTGTTCCAGGTCGGCACCGTCGACGAAGGTCACCTTGACCCCGAACCGCTGCAGCACTTCTTCCAGCACATAAAGGCACGACCCGAAAAGCGCCCGGGCGCTGACCACATGGTCCCCCGCCCGCAGCATCGACATCAGCGCGCCCGAGACCGCCGCCATGCCGCTTGCCGTGGCAAATGCGTCTTCGGTCCCCTCGAGTGCCGCGATCCGCTCCTCGAACATCCGGGTGGTCGGGTTGCCGTAGCGGGCATAGATGAACTCGTCTTCGCCCGCCTTGATGAACCGCGCCTCGGCGGCCTCGGCGGTGGGATAGACGAACCCTTGCGTCAGGAAGATCGCCTCGGCCATCTCGCCATACTGGCTGCGGCGGCTGCCTTCATGAACAAGCTGCGTACGGGTTTTCCAGTCCTTCGACATCACGGGCCTCCCGGCCAAGAAAAAGCCCCGGCAAATCAGAGGTGCCGGGGCGCGGATGCCCTTCACCTCTTTAGCGGCTTGTTTAACGTGGCCCGCAATCCGGTAACAAATCGCCACGGGCGCCTGCATACGCCCGCTGCCCGGCAGGGTCAAGCTGCTGCCTGTGGCTTCAACGCCTGTCACCCCTCCGTCATTCCCGCGTCACGACGCCGTTGCCCCCATGCGGCATCACAGGGGGAAAAGAGCAGTGACCCATGGCCATGCCCCACGATCCGCGCCCAATCCGCGCCGATGTCGGCCCGAACGGCCTGACCCTCAACCGGGACAGGCTCGCCCGGAAGCTCGCAGCCCTTCCCAGGGGCGCCCCGGTGGTGGCCATGGTCCACGGCTGGCGCTACGCGCCGGGCTTTTCCCGCGACTGTCCGCATGGCTCGATCCTGTCGCTCGATCCGCCGCCCGAAGACCGCCGCGCGGTCAGCTGGCCCCGGCATCTGGGCCTTGACGGAGCGCGGGGCCTTGGCATTGCGCTCGGGTGGAACGCCAGATGCGACCCCTGGCGCGCCCATCTTCGGGCCAAGGCGACCGGCACAGCGCTGGCCGAGGTTGCCCGCACGGTCCACGCCCTCTCGGGCCGCCCGTTGCAGATCATCGCCCATTCCATGGGGGCCAGGGTGGCCCTGGCCGCCCTGCCCCATGTCGCCCCGGGCCTGATCCGTCGCCTGATCCTTCTCGCCGCTGCCGAGACGCGGGGCCGGACGCTTGCGGCGCTCGACAGTCCTGCCGGCCGCTCCGTCGAAGTGATCAACGTCACCACGCGCGAGAATGACCTGTTCGACGCCTGTTTCGAATGGGGCATCCACCTAGGCCTTCGCACCTCGATCGGCCAGGGCCTCGGCCGGGCACATCCGGGCTGGCATGACCTCTGGATCGATCAGCCGCAGGCCCTCGCCGGTCTGGCAGCGCTGGGTCACCCGCTCGAGGATCCGCCGCGCCGCATCTGCCACTGGTCGCCCTATCTGCGACCAGGCACCATCGCCCTCTATCGCGCCCTGATCGACGGAAGTCTGGCCGCCTGTGACCTGCCCCGGCATCGCCCCGCCCGGCGCTGGTCACGACTGATCCTCGGCGCAGGCGGCATGGGGCTTGCCCCCAAAGTCTGGGGCACTTGATTTTCCGGCCGTTGCAGGCAACGGTCTGGCCAAGGAACCCTTGTCCGCAGGCCCCCATGCGCCGCTTTCTCCTTGTCCTCGCTTTCCTGCCCAGCCCCGTTCAGGCCCAGACCTGCGAGGACCGAAGCCCCGATTATGCCGCCCGCATCGCCCTTTGCGACGCAGCCTTTGCCGAGGCCGAAACCCCCGATGCCGCCGCCTATGCCCTTTCGATGAAAGGCGAGGCGCAGCGGCTGATGGGCGCCTTTGACGACGCGGCCGAAACCCTGCAGCTGGCCCTGACCTATACGCCCGAGAATGCCTGGGTCTGGGTCGAGCTTGGCAATGTCCGCTATGATCAGAACGACACGGCCGGGGCGCTGGCGCATTATTCGGCCGCGCTCGCGGTCGAAGATTACATCGACGCCTGGGCCAATCGTGCCGAAGCCTGGTGGCAACTCCGCTCCGGGCAACGCTGCTCGGATGATGCCGACAATGCGCTGCGGATCGACCCGCAATATGCCTATGCGAACGAGATCAAGGGCCGCTGCCTGATCGACCTCGGTCAATCGGAAGCCGCACTCGAATACTTCAACACGGCCATCGCACTCGTGCCCGGCTACCAGAACGCCTACCGCAACAAGCTCGCCGCCCTGGCCGATCTCGGTCGCTACGAAGAGCTGGTCGCCGTCGCGGACGAGGCGCTGCGTCCCGATGTCGTGCCCGACCCGAACCCGGCCATCGAGGAGGACATCCTCGCACGGCGGCTGCTGGCGCTTGGCGAATATGCGCCCCCCGCGACCGTCGCGGATGAGGCGGCGGCGCTGCTGCAGCGCTACCCGCAGAACCTGGCGGCGGTGAACGTGCAGGGCCGCGCGCTTCTGGCCGCAGGCAAGGCCGCGGAAGCCGACAAGGTGACGGCGGTCTTGCGGCAGAACCCCGACGGGCAGCGGATGGAGGCGGTCTATCATGACACGCTGGCCCGGATCGACGCCGCCCTTGGCCGGATGGATCAGGCCTATGCCAATTACGAGTCCGCGATGGCGCTGGACGCCAGCCTGTCACGGACCTATGCGCGCAAGCTTTCCGAACTTGGCTTCCTGCCTTTGTCCAACGCGCCCTCGGGCGTGCTGACGGCGATGCGGCGCTGCATGGACGTGAAGAAGGCTGCCTGCGTCTTCCCGGAATGACAAAGGGCGCCACCGGGTTTGCGACCGGGCGCCCTTCTTGAGGTCGACAGTCTTCCGGCGTCAGGCCCGGTGACCGTTGTCATCCAGATTGATGACCGTCAGCACCATGGCACGCAGGACCATGTGACCGATGATCGGCAGCATCGCCCAGAACAGCAGCCAGTGCGAAGCGTCGACGACCTTGATCATGGTCTCGTTCAGCAGCAGGAAGCCGAAGTTGTAGACGACCATCATCTTGGTCAGATTCGGCAGGTGCTCGCGCATTTCAGCATCCGGCCAGAAGCTTGCAGCCGTGGTGGTGCGGCCGTTCAGCACGTCCTGCAGGAAGACCCCGGCAATCACGACATAGAAGACGCTCTGCATGCGCTGGCACCACAGCGGGTCATCGGCAAGGGCCAGAACCATCAGCGGCAGCCCGGCGAAGGCCAGCGCGAAGATCGTCGCCTGCAAGGCCGAGTAGCGGGTCAGCATGCGCCGGACCATGCCTTCGAAGCCCATCCCGATCCGAACCGCCAGCGCGGCAAGGAAAGCCGTGGCGAAGGCCTGGCCACCGTGGTCGGGTCCAAGCACGACGGAAAGGACCGGGTACCCCAGAAGCAGCACCGCCCCGGGAAGGTAAAGCGCCCGCGACAGCGGCGGCAGATCCTGAAAGAGGCTCAGGAACAGTCGGACGAGGTCGAGAGGCGAGCGGTACATGGTGCATTCCCCGTTGTTCTCCCTGAGGTTTAACCATGCTTCAAGGCAGAGCTGGGGCAGAACCCCGACCCAAGCGGGGCATTCCTGTGCAATGCGTCAGGATTCGTCTTTCGGCTCTTCGATGACATAGCGCTGCAGCATCATGAACTGCACCATGAGGAACAGAAACAGGGCCGCGGGCATCGCAAAGGTCTCAAGTTTGACCCAAAGCTCGGTCGACTGCGTGCGCCAGATCACCTCGTTGGCCACCGCCAAAGTGGCGAACATCAGCATCAGGCGCCGGGTAAGTATCATCCAACCCTCTGGTTTCATGGGCAAAGCTTCCGCCATCACCCATTGCAGCAGACTGCGCCCCCGCAAAAGGCCCAATCCCAGGATAACGGCAAAACACCCATAGACGATCGTCGTCTTCATCTTGAAGAACCGCTCGTCATTGAACCAGGCCGTCAGCCCGCCGAAGAAGACCACCATCACCGCGACAAAGATCTGCATCCGGCTCAAACTGCCGGTCAACAACCAGAGCGCGAAAATTGAGGCGAGAAGCAGCGGCACCAGGATCAGAGCTGCCACAATGAAGCCCGAATACTCGATCCCGCCCAGATTGTAGGTCTCATCCTTGATCCGCATGTAGATCAGGAAGAAGACCAGAGTCGGACCGAGCTCCAGAACCTGCTTCAACACCGGGTTGATCTTCTTTTCGGCCATCGCCTATCCCGCCCATTCCATGATCACCGCGCCAACCGCAATCAGCGCCATCAGCCCCGCCCGCGCGGGCCCCACCTTCTCGCCCAGAACCAGCCAGCCAATCAAGGCCGCAAAGACGGTCGAGGTCTCGCGCAGAACCGCGGCTTCGCCCACCTTGTCCAGCCGGGTCGCCAGCATGATCGCGCCGAACGAGAAATAGGCGACAACCGCGCCCAAAACACCCCGTTTCAGAAGTGGCACGATTTCGGTTGCGGGAAGTTGCCGCCAGCGGCGATGGGTGACAACCGGGATGAAGATCCCGTCCAGCATGAAGAACCACGCCAGAAAGGTGAACGGGTCCGCCGTCGCTCTGATGCCATAGGCGTCATAGGTCGTGTAGATGGCAACCATCGCCCCCGTGGCCACCGCAAGCCACAGGGCCGGAACCATTGTCGCCCGGTCGACGGTCACATGCGCAAGGTTCCAGGCCGCCAGTCCCAGGATGCCGCCGACCAATAACGCCAGCCCCGCCCATTGGCCGGGGGCAAAGGTCTCGCCAAAGACGATGCCTGCGCCGATCACCGTGAAGAATGGCCCGGTCCCCCGCACCACCGGGTAGACCACGGTAAAGGCTCCCCGCGTATAGGTCATCGCCTGCAGGATCTTGTAGACGATGTGGATCACCACCGCGCCGGCGAAGATCGGCCACATGTGCGGTTCCGGCCAGGGCACGACGAACAGCGCAAAGGGCGCCGCGATCAGACCGTAGCTTGCGTCAATTGCCGCACGGCTCAGCCAAGGATCATGCCGCCCCTTCTGCAAGGCGCCAAAGAGCGCGTGCAGCACCGCCGCCAGCAAGGCCAGGGCCAGCGCGAGGTCATGCCCCGCCGCGGAGCCCTCGATCGACCGCAGATAGTCCGTCAAGGGGTGATCCCCGGCGTCCAGCTCACACTGATCTCGGTTCCCGCAAAGAGCCGTGCCATGGTCTCGGGTCCGGTCGGATCCTGCGACAGCGCCAGAAGCCCCAGCTGCGCCGCTCCGATCCCGTTGTCCGAGCGCAAGAGCGCCTCAAGTCGCCCCCGCCCCTGCGGCATGGCCGCAATGAAGGCTTCGGCGCCCTCCAGAGTTCCGTCAAGCAAACTGCCTTCGGGCATTGCCTCAACCAGCCGGACCAGCGCCGCCCGCGCGGCAAGCACCGCTCTGGTGCCCGTCGATCCAGGCTCCAGCCGCTCGCCCCAGGCCTCCATCATCGGGCGCAGAAACCGACCGTCGTTCTTCCATTCGACCGAAAGCTTCGTCACCCGACCGGTCAGCAGCGACGCCGCCGACAGGTGCCCATCGGCGATCTCGGCCGTCACCGAAAGTTCGCCGCCACCGGACAACCTCACCTGCCCCAGGTCCAGATCAAGCCGATCCGCAGCCTCGTCCCGGCGCAGCGCAAGATGCACCTCAGCCGTCTGCAGTCGCAGAAGGTCGCGCAGCCAGTCGGGCAGGTCGCGGTCGTTCAACGCCGCAGCGGCGCGCAACCCCTTGCCCTCGATCTCAAGCGACACAAGCCCGTCGTCAGAGGCCTCGCCCCGAACCCGCAATTGTTCGGCGCTGGCGCGCACTGCGCCCTCACCTGTGGTCCGCGCGCCGTCCAGGACGCACCACCCGTCCCGTGTCGCGGCAGGCGGTGCCGTAAGCTTCTGCCCGACCGAGGCTTCCAGCACCCGGACCAGCGTTTCGCATGGCGCCGGGGCCTCTGCCGCAGCCGGGCAGGACAATCCGACCGCCAGCGCGATCCCCAGGCTACGACGCATCGACATGGGTCAGGCCCACTTCGACGGTCTCTTCCTGGAACAGGGAAGCTGTTTCGGACATGCTGCCCGGAACCCCGCCCGCCGCATTCCCCCCAATCCGCACCGCCTTGAGGTCGCCTTCGGTCGGCAAGACCGTCGGGGCCAGAAGATCTCCCAGCCGCGCCGGAGCGGCCAGGGCAAGCGCCAGCAGTGCCGCCCGGATCACGCGCCCGACCCCACCAGCGCTTTGGCAAAGTCCTCGGGGTCAAAGGGTGCCAGGTCGTCGATTTGCTCGCCCACCCCGATGGCGTGGATCGGCAGTCCGAACTTGTCGGCAAGCGCGACCAGAACGCCGCCCTTTGCCGTGCCGTCAAGCTTGGTCATCACCAGACCCGAGACATCGGCGATCTTGCGGAAGATCTCGACCTGCGTCACCGCGTTCTGCCCTGTCGTCGCATCCAGCACCAACAGAGTATTGTGCGGCGCGGTCGGGTCCTTCTTGCGGATCACCCGGACGATCTTCGCCAGTTCCTCCATCAGGTCCTGACGGTTCTGGAGCCGCCCCGCCGTGTCGATCATCAGAAGGTCCGCCCCCTCCTCCTGCGCCTTCGTCAGCGCGTCAAACGCCAACGACGCCGGGTCCGACCCTTCCGGGGCCGTCAGCACCGGAACCCCGGCCCGCTGACCCCAGACCTGCAACTGCTCCACCGCCGCCGCGCGGAACGTATCCCCGGCCGCGATCACCACCTTCTTGCCCGCCGCCTTGAACTGGCTGGCAAGCTTGCCGATGGTCGTCGTCTTGCCTGACCCGTTGACGCCCACCACCAGAACGACCTGCGGCTTCTGGGGATAAAGCGGCATCGGGCGTGCCACCGGCTCCATGATCCGCGCCACTTCCGCCGCAAGGGCATCGCGCAGTTCCGAGGTCGAGACCTTCCGCCCGAACCGGCCTTCGGCGATGTTTGCCGTCACCCGGACGGCGGTATCCACGCCCATGTCGGCCTGGATGAGAAGCTCCTCCAGGCTTTCCAGCATCGCATCGTCCAGCACACGGCGCGGCTCGTCGCTTCGGCCCAGAAGCCGCCCCAGCAAACCGGGCTTTTCGGGTGCGGCCTCTGCCGGCGCGGCTACGGGCGCTTGAGGGGTCTCGGAAAGGCCTGCCGTCCCCGCCTCAGCCCCCTCAGCCGCCGGGGCACCCTCGGCCACCAGGGCGTCCAGCCCCTCGCTGATCTTGTCCGAGGAGCGGAACAGCCGGTCCTTGAGCTTGCTGAAGAACGACATGCGACGAGCCCTCTTGGCGGATTTCCTCTCACCTAGTCCCTTTGCGGCCCCATTGGAAGGCCGTCAGACCTGCCCCTGCAGCCAGAATAGCACCGCGCCCCAGGCGATCAGCGCCTGTCCGCCCCAATAGGCGGGCCAGAGAATAAGCGCCAGGCGCCGACGCAGATTGGCCTCGCGGACGACGAACATCTGGAACGACAGCATCAGGTCCGAGGCGATGAAAAGCCCAGCGCCAAGCCGCAGCCAGCCCTGGCCGGGTTGCGCCGGAAGCAGGATCGCCGCAACGCCCATGGCCGCGATCAGGACCCCGTAAACCCGCACCGGCCAGCGCAGGGTGCCAGTATGTGGCGACAGCCATACCTCGGTCGACAGGACCAGCGCTGCCAGCACCGCAAGGGCCATCCATTCGACCGCCGCCATCCCGTCAAACCCAAGCGCGGCCGATTGCAGAAGGAAGCCCCCGGCATAGGCCAGATGCCCAAGCCCGAAGGCCCCCACCCCGGCCAGGAAGAACCGCTCTCCCCTAAGGGCCAGGCAAAGATCGCCCAAGGCGCCCAGACCAAGGCCAAGCGGGATCAGCCAGAACCAGGCCCCGCCGGGCTGCAGCGCCACCAATCCGGCCAGAAGCCCGGTTGACAGGGTCTTGACCAGCGCCCCGGCTGGCCCCTTTTCTTCCCGCGCCGCATAGCGCAAGCCATAGGCAACCGCCGCCGCCAGCGACACTATGACTGTTGCAACCGCCGACAATTCGCCCAAGCTTCCCCCCAACCGTCACGCCTCATTGCGTGAGCGATGACCCGGACCAAAAGGCAATGCAAGCCGAACCAGCCCGCCCGCTTCCCCTGACCGCCTTTGCCGTGGCGTCACTCCTGCCGCTGCCGCTTCTCGCTGTCGGGGCGCTGCAGGGCGGCCCTTGGCTCTGGGCGGCCTTCCTTTACATGGGCGTGCTGACGATCCTTCTCGACCAGCTGATCCCGATGACCTCTGGCCCCTCCGACGGTGCCGAGTTTCCGGCTGCCGACCTCCTTCTGGTTTCGGTCGGCCTCGGCGCCCTTCTGGCCCTGCCATTGGCCGTCTGGGCCATCGCCGGGCCCAGCGGCCTGTCCGGGCCCGAGCGTGCGCTTCTCTTCTTTGCCACAGGCTTCTGGCTGGGCCAGGTCGCCCATCCCGCCGCGCATGAACTGATTCACCGCCCAAGGCGCGAACATTTCCGCCTGGGCGCGGCCGTCTACACCGTCCTCCTCTTCGGCCAGCACGCCAGCGCCCACCGCCTCGTCCACCACCGCCTCGTCGCAAGCCAGGACGACCCGAACACCGCCCGGATCGGCGAAAGCTTCTACCGCTTTGCCCGCCGCGCCTGGAAAGGCAGCTTCCTGCAGGGCCTGCGCGCCGAATCCGAGCTTCGCACCCGCAAAAGCCGGTTCGGACTTCATCCTTATGTTTTCTACATCGCCGGCAGCCTCGCGGCACTTGCCCTCGGGTTCCTGATCGCGGGCGTCCCCGGCCTTCTGATCTGGGCCGCGCTTGGCCTTCATGCCCAAAGCCAGATCCTGCTCTCCGACTATGTCCAGCACTACGGCCTTGAACGCAGCCGCGGGCCGGATGGCCGCCTGGAACCGGTCGGCCCCGCCCACAGCTGGAACACCGCGCACTGGTTCACCTCGGCCATGATGCTGAACGCGCCGAGACATTCCGACCATCACGTCCATCCCGCCCGCGCCTTTCCCGCGCTGCAGCTTCCGGCCCCTGATGCCGCCCCCCGGCTGCCCTGGCCCCTGCCCCTTGCCTGCGCCAAGGCACTTTTCCCCCGCCACTGGCGCCGCGCGATCAAGCCCCACCTGGCCCGGTGGCGGGAATCCCGACCGCAGGACACGGCGGCTTGACTGGCCAAGTTGGCGCGGCTCTGGCACTCTCCCGGCAATCGGAACGGAGCCCCTGATGCGCGCCCTCTTTCTTCTGCTGACCCTCGCCACGACGCCCGCATTCGCGGAAACCCCGCTGAACGCACAGGAATTCGACACTGCAACCGTCGGCGATACCATCACTTACGACTACGGCGGCGGGGTCTTAGGAACCGAGGAATATCTCGAAGGCCGCCGGGTCCGCTGGGCCTTCGAGGGCGAGCTCTGCATCTACGGCGTCTGGTACCAGAAGGCCGACCAGATCTGCTTCGAATATGAAAATGACCCCACCCCGGCCTGCTGGCTCTACTTCCTCGAAGACGGCAAGATCCGCGGCCGCTACATGGGTGAAGGCGGCGGCTGGGAGATTCTGGAAACCTCCCGTGACGGTGGTCCCCTGCCCTGCGCCGGGCCGGATGTGGGGGTCTGATCCTTGCGTCCCCTCCTCCTTGCCCTTTGCTGCTTGGGCCTGCCCGCCGCCGCACAGACCCCGCTGACCGCCACGGAATTCGAGGCCCTTGTCACCGGCAAGACGCTGACCTACCAGCAATACGACTTCATCTTCGGGGTCGAGGAATACCTCCCCGACCGCAAGGTCCGCTGGAGCGTGGCGCCCAACGAATGCCAGTACGGCACCTGGTATCAGGAAGGCGAGAACATCTGCTTCCTCTACGAATATTCACCGGTCCCGGCCTGCTGGACCTTCTGGCTGCAAGGCGGGGTCCTGCATGCCCTGTCCGTGCATGAGGCACCTGGGGCAGAACTGCACGTCGTCGACACAAGCACCCAGCCGCTCCCCTGCCCCGGCCCGGATGTGGGGGTCTGACATGCGCCTTGCGCTGTTTGCCTTGCTGCTGACCGCCGGTCCTGCACTGGCCGAAACGCCACTTACTGCCGAGGAATTCGATGCCCTCACTCTCGGCCGCACGATGACCTGGGCCGAATTCGGCACTGTCTACGGCGTCGAACAATACCTCCCCGACCGCCGCGTGCGCTGGACCGTGCTCGGCGACGAATGCAGATCGGGTCACTGGTATCCCGAGGGCGACAACATCTGCTTTCTCTACGAAGATAACCCCGTTCCCTACTGCTGGGTGATCACTGCGCAAGGCGCGGGGTTTCAGGCCCGGGGCAGCTTTGACCCCGCCAATGCCCTGCCGGTCGAGATCGAGGAGACATCCGAACCCGTGGCCTGTTTCGGGCCCGAGGTCGGTGTCTGATGCGCGCCTTCCTTGTCCTTGCACTCGCGGCCCTGCCCCACGCGGCTCAGGCCGAAGACCCGCCCCTCTCGGTTGATGCCTTCGAGGCCTTCGTCGAGGGCCGGACCATGGACACCCACGACCAGACCGGCCGCTACGGGGTGGAAACCTTCCTCCCCGGCCGCCGCGCAATCTGGCGCGACGCCGAACGCTGCCTGGAAGGCTCCTGGCGGCCGCAAGGCGACCAGATCTGCTTCGACTATCAGGGCGAGCCCTTCCCCTATTGCTGGACCTACCACGACCGTGGGGGCTACTTGATGGCCTGGCTCGACGGCGACCGATCGACCCAGCCGATCATGCTCTACCCCGCCGATGAAGTCGTCACCTGCGAGGGGTATTTCGGCGTATGACCGGGCTGAATCCCTGCATCGAAGATGGGACAGGCTGACCGACATCGTGCTCTTCGTGGCTTGGGTGTTGGAGCAATCGACGTGAAGACTGGCGAGCGGTGAGCCTTAGGGAGCGCACTTCCCACCCTCCGCCTCCGACCGCGTCCACACCTCTTCCCGTTTGACCGTCACGGGGACTCCCGACCCACGATCCGTTGTCGCGCCGCCCGTCAAAACCTGAGCTCCGCGATTTCACGCGCCCTTCGGCCGTACCGCCCCATCCCGATATCGCGTTCCGAAGCGCCCAGGATGTGGCTGCGAAAGTAGAGACACATGGGCCAAAGCTTGCAGGCAAGGGTTAAGGAAACCTGAACAGAAAACCTCAAGGCATTGCTAGCATTGCAAAATCCAGAAATGTCCACCGTGGACAACCCGTCAGAACAAGCTCCCTTGCCCGCTCTCTCCCTCCCCCTTGGCCTTCTTCCCCGGCCTTGCCCCCAGGGCCAGCTTTCCATCCCGGAACTCGATCTCCAGGGCCACCGCCTTCTCTGCCCCCGCCTTCGAGGTCACCACCGCCCCATCCCCCCGCACGACCGCATAGCCCCGCTTCAGGGTCTCGGCATAGCCCAGCGTGACCCGGGTGCGGTCGAGCGCCTCCAGCCGGTCGGCCAGCCGGGCAAGCCGTTGCACCGGGGCGCCGTCCAGCCGCTCGGCCAACCGCGCCAGATCCCGCCGCCCGTCCGACACTTTCCGCCCCGCCTCACCCAGCATCCGCGCCAGTGCGGGGCCCAGCCGCGCGGCAAGGTCCGACAGCCGCTCTGACCGCCGCTCAAGCCGCTGCAGGATCGCCCGCCCCAGCCGCTCCTCCCGGCCGGCCAGCAAGTCCGACCACCGCACCAGCCCGTTGCGCAAGAGCCCCGGCTGCATCCGCCCGGCGACCCGATCGAACGCCCCCCGCTTGCGCGCGACCGCCAGGCCAAGCCCGCCCGCAAGCCGGGTTACCGCCGCGTCCAGCCGCTGCCGCGGTGAAGCCACCAGCGTCTCGACCCGCGGCATGGCCCGGCCGAGATCACGCAGCCGCTGCCGCCGCAAAGTGACCCCCTGCCCTACCCCCCGCATCAGCCGCGCCGCCAGCGCATCGAGCGTCGCCAGAAGCTCCAGCCTGACCGGCACCGCCAGCTCCGCCGCCGCTGTCGGGGTCGGAGCCCGCAGGTCGGCGGCAAAATCGATCAGCGTCGTGTCCGTCTCGTGCCCCACGGCCGAGATCAGCGGGATCGCCGACCCGGCCGCCGCCCGCACCACGATCTCTTCGTTGAAGCCCCAGACGTCCTCGAGGCTCCCGCCCCCCCGCGCGACGATCAGCACGTCGGGGCGTGGGATTGGCCCGCCTTCGGGCAGCGCATTGAACCCCCGGATCGCCGCCGCCACCTGCGCCGCGCAGTCCTGGCCCTGCACCGCCACCGGCCAGATCAGCACATGCCTGGGGAAGCGGTCGCGGAGCCGGTGCAGGATATCCCGGATCACCGCGCCACTTGGGGACGTCACCACCCCGATCACCTTCGGCAGATAAGGGATCGGCTTCTTCCGGCCCGGTTCGAACAGCCCCTCGGCGGCAAGCGCGGCCCGCCGCTTCTCGAGCATCGCCATCAGCGCACCCGCCCCGGCAGGAGCGACGTCATCGACGATCAACTGATATTTCGACTGGCCGGGGAAGGTGGTCATCCTGCCCGTGGCCACGACCTCCATCCCCTCCTCCGGCCGCACCTGCATCTTCGCGACCTGCCCCTTCCAGCTGATCGCGGCAATCACCGCACGGTCGTCCTTCAGATCGAAGTAAAGATGCCCCGAGGCCGGACGCGACACCCGCCCCACCTCGCCCCGCACCCGGACCAGCCCGAACTCCCCCTCGATCACCCGCTTCACCGCGCCGGAAAGCTCGGACACGGTGTATTCGGGCTGGTTGCCTTGCGGCGTGGGGCTGTCGTCGATCAGGTCCATGGGCCGAGCCTACACGATGGATGCTGAGGTGAAAGCCCTTGCGCTTAGCTCAGACATCTCTTCGGTCCGCCCAAGGATCGAACACGAAGGCAATCGGCAATAGACAGAACAGCACAATCAATCCGATCGGGAACAATAGCCCCCAGTAGCCGCCAGCTTCTAGCCCTGCAACCATGGCCGGCACTGAAGCAAAACTTAGGATCATGACTGCTGCAAGTCCGCGAAGCCGTCTGACACTTGGCCAGATCAATTGCGACGGGACTGGACCGAAAACCTCTCCATAGTACCGCAAGGTCATCTCATAGTTCTTGTCCCAACCTAGGAACTTGGACCTTTCAACATGTTTCGGCGGCCAGACCGGCAGCAAAGTCTGATCGTTGGGCAGCGAGACCGGATCACCGGCGTGGGTCTGCCAGATAAAGTCGACAATACTTGACGGACGCAGGTTTTCTCCAGTGACGCAGAGCAGATAAAGGAATTTTTGATACTCTCGCAGAACATGCTGGAACTCTCGACTGTTCAATCGGCATGCTGATCGAACGGACTTTTCCAACAAGCCGACTCCAGCTTTGATCTCGACTGGAGCCGCTAGGATCGTTTCCCAAAGCTGCTGGTCGCGCATGCTTGTCTCCTTCACAAGCAGAGCTTAAGACGCCCACAACCAAAGGCCAAGCAGGGGCGCGCATGAACATCCTCATCCTCGGTTCCGGTGGCCGTGAGCATGCGCTCACCTGGGCGGTGAAGCAGAACCCCAAGACCGACCGGCTGATCGTTGCACCCGGCAACGCGGGCATCGCGATGCTGGCCGAGGTTGCGGATATCGACATCCTCGACGGCGCAACCGTGGTGACCTTCTGCGAAGAAAACGCCGTTGACTTCGTCATCATCGGGCCGGAGGCCCCCTTGGCCGCCGGTGTCGCCGATGCCTGCCGCGCGGCTGGCCTTCTGACCTTCGGCCCCTCGGCTGCGGCAGCGCGGCTGGAGGCGTCAAAAGCCTTCACCAAGGAAATCTGCGACGCCTGCGGCGCCCCCACCGCCGCCTATGCCCGCTTCACCGAGGCAGCCCCCGCCCGGGCCTATGTGGCCGCCCGTGGCGCGCCCATCGTCGTCAAGGCCGATGGGCTTGCGGCCGGGAAAGGCGTGATCGTGGCAATGACGGAGGCCGAGGCGCTTGCGGCCATCGACGACATGTTCGGCGGCGAATTTGGTGCTGCGGGTGCGGAAGTGGTGATCGAGGAGTTCATGGCGGGCGAAGAGGCCAGCTTCTTCGTCCTGTCGGACGGGGAATCGGCCCTGCCCATCGGCACGGCACAGGATCACAAGCGCGTGGGCGAAGGCGACACCGGCCCCAATACCGGTGGCATGGGGGCCTATTCCCCCGCCCCGGTCCTGACCGAAGCAATCCAGAAACAGGCGATGGACCAGATCGTCCTGCCCACGATCCGCGAAATGGCCCGGCGCGGGACGCCCTATCAAGGGGTGCTTTATGCCGGTCTGATGATCGACGGCGGCCAGGCGCGACTGGTCGAGTACAACGCCCGCTTCGGCGATCCGGAAACCCAGGTCCTGATGATGCGGCTTGGCGCACAGGCGCTGGACCTGATGCTTGCCTGCGCCGAGGGTCGCCTGGCCGGGGCCAGAGTCAACTGGGCCAACGACCACGCTCTTACGGTCGTCATGGCGGCAAAGGGTTACCCTGGAGCCTATGCCAAGGGCTCGCCGATCCGTGGCCTCGATGCGCTGCCCGAGGACAGCCACCATATGGTCTTCCACGCCGGAACCACGAACCGGGACGGGGCCCTGACCGCGAACGGCGGGCGGGTCCTCAATGTCACGGCGCGCGGGGCTACCCTGCAGGACGCCCACGACCGCGCCTATGCCATGGTCGACGGCATCGACTGGCCCGAAGGATTCTGCCGCCGCGACATCGGCTGGCGCGCCCTCTGACCAAACCGACCGAGGTCCGCGCGAGGACCCTTTCTTTCGTCGTCGCGCCTTCGGGCAGAGGCGCGGGAAGCGGAAAGCGCCGGAAAGGCGCACCATCTGACAGGCGCTGCACCCGCTCAGTTCGGCGCCGGGCAATATCCGAGCTCGTAGATCCGCTCCGGGGTCCAGCCTGATGCGTTTAGCGCCTCGAAGTCGTGTTCGGGGACCTGGATCTTTTCACCACCCGCCACCGCGCTCTGGTTCCAGAGATCAGCCTCGCAGGAATAGCATTGACCCGTCCAGCAGCCGACCGGGTTTTCCGGCATCGAGGCGACCGAGTCCGGGCCGTTGTTGTACATGCCAAAGGCCATCGCGGTGAACTGGTTGTCCATGAACTGGATCGTCAGCTTCTCGGAATAGGCATAGCCCTCGACGGTCGTCACCCCGATCAGATGCAGCGCCCCGTTCGCATCCACTTCCAGCCAGTCATTGCCTCCCCCCGCGCCCGAGCCCGAAGCATAGGCGATCTTGTCATTGTCGAACTGCGGCTCGGCCTCGATCGTGTCGGCCGACATGCCTTGATAGATGCGCAGCCGCAGGTTTTCGCCTGACCGCGTCAGGACGGCGCGATAGAAAAAGCCGTTGTTCTCGGGCGCGGCCCAGTTGCCGGTTACCTCACTCAGGACGGTCTCTGCCTGCACGGCGCCGGAAACCAGCAACAGGGGAAGTGAAAGTAGCGTCAGACGCATGCATGGCTCCATTGTTCAGCACGCCAAAGACATCCTGCGATCTGGCGGCCGGATCAATTGCGGAATCCGTTACCTGACACCGCCGCCCCTTTTCGCCCGACAGTGCAAAGCTACCTTTCGGAACAAGCCCGCCACAGCCGTTCGGGGCCGGGCCCAAGGCACAAGCCTTGACGCAAGTTCCGGGCTGACTCTAGCTTTCCTTGTCAGAGACAGGGGATGGTCATGGAAACCAATGATGCCAGCGCAGCTGCTGAAATCCTCGCCGTTCTCGAAGCGGAGGCAAAGGCCTTCTGGGAGAAGGACATGGCAGCCTTCAGCCGATGCTGGGGCTCTGACACCTTTGTCAGTCGCGGCGGTTGGTGGCCGCGTGGCGGAGTTGCCTGGCAGCGCGGGTGGTCCGAGATTTCCGCCCTGATCCGGTCCCATTTTGCAGCCAATCCCGAAGTGAATCCGTCCGCGCAAGAGGTCCGGCGCGAGAACCTCGTGCTGCGCATCGGGAAAGACATGGCTTGGGCAACATTCGACCAGTACGCCCCGGCAACCGGCGAAGATGACATGGACATGCCGGGGTTAAGCCACGAGACGCGCATCTTCGAGAAACGCGACGGTCGCTGGGTGATCGTACATGTCGGCTATCTGCTGGTTGGATAGCCCCGGATCCTCATGCCGCATCGGCAGTGGGCTGCGGGCGCAGTAGTATCCGTATGACGGACGGGCCCTTTCCGCCCACTCTCCGGCTTGCTCTTCCCCGGCGGGCCGCAGATCAGCGCATTCGGGAAAGGCGCTGTCGCCCCTTCCGCGTTGACGAAAATTCCAATGTGTTTGGGGGTGAAGCCCGCAAGTCTCATGGACCAAGACAAAGGCCCGGCGTCGAGACAAAAGACTTGCGCGCAACCCTCATTTTCACGGACGCGGCCACTTGCACCCGGGTCGGTGCTTGCATAAGACGCGCAGGGATTTGAACGGCCCGAGACACATCTTGGGGAGGGTGCATGCCACTTCTGGTGATGAAATTCGGCGGGACGTCCGTCGCCGACCTTGCGCGGATCGAGAATGCCGCCAAGAAGGTTCAGGCCGAGGTCGAGCGCGGCTATGACGTCATCGTCATCGTCAGCGCCATGTCGGGCAAGACGAATGAGCTTGTCGGCTGGGTCGAGGCCACCTCCAAACTCTATGACGCCCGCGAATACGATGCTGTCGTCGCCAGCGGCGAGAACGTGACCGCGGGTCTCATGGCGCTGCGTCTGCAGGAAATGGGCGTCCCGGCGCGGTCGTGGCAGGGTTGGCAGGTGCCGATCAACACCACTTCGGTGCATGGCTCGGCCCGGTTCATCGACATCCCCCGCGCCAATATCGACGCGAAGTTTGCCGAAGGCTTCAAGGTCGCGGTTGTCGCGGGCTTCCAGGGCCTGTCGGCCGAGGGGCGGATCACCACCCTTGGCCGGGGCGGCAGCGACACCACCGCCGTGGCCTTTGCCGCCGCCTTCGGGGCCGAGCGTTGCGATATCTACACTGACGTCGATGGCGTCTACACCACCGATCCCCGCATCTGCCGCAAGGCGCGCAAGATGGACAAGATCGCGTTTGAGGAGATGCTGGAACTGGCCTCCCTCGGCGCCAAGGTCCTGCAGACCCGCTCGGTCGAGCTTGCCATGCGCTACAAGGTGCGCCTGCGGGTGCTGTCCTCCTTCGAGGACACTGACGAAAACTCTGGAACCCTGGTCTGCGACGAGGATGAAATCATGGAATCGAAAGTCGTTTCGGGCGTCGCCTACAGCCGCGATGAAGCCAAGATGACCCTCCTCAAGGTCGAGGACCGGCCGGGCATTGCCGCCGCGATCTTCGGCTCCTTGGCAGATGCCGGGGTGAACGTGGACATGATCGTCCAGAACATCTCCGAACTGGACGACCCTGCCGACAAGCGCGCGCATACCGACATGACCTTTTCGCTGCCCACCAACCAGGTGGAGCGTGCCAAGAAGGCGATCGAGGACGCCTCGGCCGCAGGCAAGTTCGTCTACACTTCGCTGGTGACCGATACCGACGTGGCCAAGGTCTCGGTCGTGGGGATCGGGATGCGGTCCCAGGTCGGTGTCGCAGCCAAGATGTTCGCGGCCCTTGCCGCCGAGAACGTGAACATCAAGGTGATCACGACGTCGGAGATCAAGATTTCCGTCCTGATCGACCGGAAGTACATGGAACTTGCCGTTCAGGCCCTGCACGACACGTTCGAGCTGGAAAAGGCCTGAGGACCGGACCTGCTTTCGTCAAGGTCGGCTGTCGTCAACTGGCCGAGGCGCGGAGCTGCATGATTTCCACTGCGACAGCTCGCGTCAGCGGGTTTGGCATATAGGTCCGCGCAACCCGGCGCTCGGCCTGGGTCAGCCAGCCTTCCGGCCGCCAGCCTTGGGTGAGGGCGTCCGCCAGCCGCTGGACAGGACGTCCGCTCAGGGCATCCTCGGCCAGGTCGTCGACGACATGTCGTGGCATTGCATCCAACGCTTTCCACGCCAGCTGCCGAATGCTTCGGGAAACATGTCCGGATCGGGCGGCCATGTGGTCTGCAGCGATATGCCGAAGAGGAAGTCATGGGGCTTGATGGCGGCTTCGATTGCGTCTTCGATCGACGGCAGATCCTCGGCTGGAACGGCCGAGACCCTGCCTGCGCTGTCGGCCCCGGGGCACAAGGGCCTCGAACCCTATGTTGGTTCGACGGGCAAGCTGGAGCGTGCAGACCAGCCAGGACGCGGCTTCGAAGGCACTCATGAACTTGTGGTCAAACCTGCCGTTCTCAGGCCTGATCGCGTAAAGAACAATCTCTGCAAGGCGCACGAGCAGAGACCGGCGCATCGCCTCATCAATCGGATCTTTCAGCATCCTGAATCCCCTTCGGCAAATGCGCGCGTTGTATTGACCGGACCGCAGCAAGACGGCGCCTACTGCCAAGGTCAATTTTCGGGCCCGCACGGGTAACATCCTGTGCTGGCAAGACGGAGGGCGCAGCGATGCCTTGCGCCGGTCGCCCTTCGCCAATCCGACGACGGTTTCCATTTCCGAAAACGAGGATAGCCGCGCCACGCCTTAATGGACCGGTTTGATCGATATCATGGACACCCAAATGAACTCCGGACAGAAACGTCGAACGGGCCTGCTTTTCAAGCCCGCCACCGGGGCCAAGCCATGAACCGCGTCTGCATCCTTGGAATATCCGGCAAGCTTGGCCAGTACATGATCGGCCATGCGCTGGAACGCGGCTATCAGGTCCAGGGCGTCTGCCGCCCCGAAAGCATGGGCAAGCTTGCCCGCTGGGGTGACCGTATCCGGGTCTTTCCCGGCCGTACCGATGACCGCAAGGTTGTGGCCGAGGCGCTGAAGGGCTGCGACGGTGTTCTCACCGTCCTCGTCCCCTGGGGCGTGAAGGGCTATGCCACCGGCACGGCGAAAGCTGTCCTTGACCTTGCCGATCCGGGCGCGCGGCTGGTCTTCTCCTGCGGCTGGCACATCAGTCGCGACGGGCTTGACCGTTATCCGCTCTCACTCCGCCTGCAGATGCTTGTCATCCCACCCATCGTGAAGCTTCTCCGCGTCGCCGACATCGGCGATCAGGAGCGCGCCGCCGCCACGATCTTCGCCTCCAACCGCGACTGGACCGTCGTGCGGGGCAGCGATCTGGAGGAAGGTCCCTCCGAAGGCCTGCCCCTGTGGTCGGCCCATGTCGGCGACCCGGTCCTTGCCTCGAACCGCACCCGCCGCACCGATTTCGCCCTCTTCATGGTCGCAGCCCTGACCGACCCCAGCCTGATCCGTCAGGCCCCGGCCATCGTCAGCCGCGCCGCGCCCTCGACCCGCAACCGACCCGGGTCCTAAGTCTGTTCACCAGTTCGGATCGCGGGCTTCCTTAGCATCATCACAAACCAGGGAACGCGTTTGCTGTGGGCAGCGGAAGGGGGCGGCATAGGCCGTCTCAAGAGCCCGCGTGTAGGTGACAAGCAGGCTGACGATGGCCTTGCCGATGACGCCAAGCGCGCGGCGCAGACCGCGCGGGCAGCGGAGGGCGACGGAGCCGCGCAGGTGTATCGGGGAGTGGGGGATCGGGGTCGTTGTGGTGATGTCGGTCATCTGGGCCTCCCTTGGCTTTGGGAAAGCCTGCACCCGGCCTGCCTGAATGTCCTTGGGGCAAAGCTGAAGGAATCTGAATGTTTCTGATTTGACCTTGGGGCTCCGGTCTGATCACCTGATTACACCTTTTCCATCCCGCGAGGACCATTGTCCCTGACGTTTGGCCCCTTCGTGCTTGACCGAAAGGACCGCCGCCTCAACGGGCCGGAGGGTCCGGTCGAACTTTCTGCCCGCGCCTTCGACATTCTTGCAGTCCTTCTGGACCGCAAGGGCGAGGTGGTCAGCAAGGACGCGCTTTTTGCTGCGGTCTGGCCCGGTGTGGTGGTCGAAGAGAACACCCTGCAGGTCCATATCTCGGCCCTGAGAAAGGCGCTGGGGCCCAACCTGATCGCCACGGTCCACGGGCGCGGCTATCGCTATGCCGGTCCCGAGCCCCGGGACGCCGATGAAGCTGCGCCCTTGCCAAGCCCCAATGCGGTGCCGGGACCAGTGCTTGCCATCCTGCCCTTCGCCAATCCTGGCGATGACCCCGACCAGCAATATTTCAGCGAAGGCATCGCCCAGGATATCGCCGACCGGCTGACCCGGTTTCGCGGCCTGACGGTCATCGGGCTGGACCGGCTTACCCTTGGAGCCCAGCTACGGCCCGAGCTTGACCAGCTGCACGGCTCGATCGGCGCGGATTTTGCCGTCACGGGAAGCGTCCGCCGCGCGCAGAACCGCATCCGCATTTCCGTGCGCCTGACCGAAACGGCAACCCGGGCCTCGATCTGGGCCGAACAATACGACCGCCCGCTTGCTGACCTGTTCGAGCTGCAGGACGAGGTCAGCGAGCAGGTCGCCGCGACCATTGCCCGGCGACTGGAGGTGGAGCTGACCAGCCGTTCGCTCCGCCGCCCGCCCTCCAGCCTGAAAGCCCATGATCTGACGCTGCGGGCGATCTGGCACTACTTTTGCTACACGCGCGACCACATGGCCCAGTCGATCGCCTGCAGCGAACAGGCCCTGACCGAGGACCCGGACTATCGCGAGGCGATGCTCTGGCTTGGGAATGCCCGTGCCGCTGGCTATGAATTCGACTTCGATCTTGCGGCCATGCAACAGGGCCTGGCCCTGATCGAAAAGGCGATCCGTCTGGACCCCTCGGATTCCCGGGCCTTCGTCTCGCTAAGCATCTATGGGGGTGTCGCCAAGGGTCCCGACGCCTCGCGTGCGGCGGCGGATCACGCGCTGCGGCTGAACCCGGGCGACTACTACGCCCATGCTCAGCGCGCCCTGGTATCGATTTTCGACGGCGACCATGCTCGGGCAAGGCAATGGCTGGAAAGCGGCAGTCGGCTGACGCCGAACCCGCTGCCCTGGGTCGCGATTTATCAGTACCTGATCGGCTTTCACGAAGGCCGCTTCCACGAAGTCTGCACCGGCCTTTCACCCTTTGCCGATCAGGCCTGGCAGATGATGTATGTGATCGCGGCCCACGGCCATCTTGGCGAAGGCGACAAGGCAAAAGCCATCGTCGCCCGCTTCAAGGCCGAAGGCCGGCTGCATGACTTTTTTGCCGCCGCCGAACGCGAGCCCTATCTTCATCCCGAACCACGCGACCGCCTGGTTGCCGGACTGAAACTGGCCTTGGGCTAAGCGGCCCCTCCGTCAGCCCTGCGGTGGCTTGTAGGCTCCGGTGGCCTTGCCCGCCGACGCCATCGCGGCCATGGCGTCCGCAGCGGTCATCAGCTTCACGGTCGAGGATCTCGAGACCGTCCCTGACGCACCCACGGCCGCGGCCCCGGCCATCATCATCTTGTCGTCGGGGCCTTCAATCAGGCAGATGACATCCCACTCCCCAAAGGCAAAGAACAGATGGTGCAGCTTGCCCCCGAGCGCCTCGATCAGTTTGCGCGCGGCGGCCTCACGGTCGCTTGGACTTGCGACCATCGCCTTGATTGCGTCTTTCGAATAGCTGAGTTGATAGAGGTAGAAAGCCATCTTCAGTCCTCCCGTTCTGTGTTGGATCCGGCGAAGTGCCTTTGACGCCCGCAGTGCGATCCGGACCGGACCGACCGCCCTCAATAGGCTGCGTCGTGGGTGTTGGTCAGCCTTGGCTGACGGCCCGAGCATGCGCCCCATTAGGCCGTCCGTCGAGCGAATCCTGCCCGAACCGCTGCTGCCCGGACCCGAAATCAGCGCCCGCGACCTTGACTGCGGTTGCGAAACAATCCTGGGGTGCGCTGCGGGAAATGGCATCCCTCTAAAGATGATAGACCCGCAGCTTTGGTTCCACTGCAGGGCGTCCGGGTGATGCCCTGCTGGCACCGGCCAATGACGCAAACCGGGCGCAACGGCAGATTGATTTGCCGACCTTGCACATGCGCTGCCCGCCGGATTTGCCCAATCCACGGGCACCCGTTGCCTGTACGGCCCCGCGCGAAGGCAATCCCCTTCCCCACCCAAGGTTGCTTCGCCTATAGATGGGCCATGACCAGAAGGAAGCCGTGATGCCCGAACGCAGCGAAAGCGACAGCCGCAAGCTTCTCCGCCGCCTGCGCGACATGCTTGCCGTCCCGGGCGAGGGCCAGGACCGGCTGGACCGCATCACCCATCTCATCGCCGACAGCATGGGGACCGAGGTCTGCTCGATCTACCTCTTCCGCGACCCCGAGACGCTGGAGCTTTGCGCGACCGAAGGGCTGAAGGCCGAGGCGGTCCACCAGACCCGGATGAAACTGGGCGAAGGCCTCGTCGGCCGAGTGGCGCGCACCGGCCAGCCGGTCAACACGGCAGATGCGCCCTCTGAAAAAGGTTTTCGCTACATGCCCGAGACGGGGGAAGAGCTCTTCTCCTCCTTCCTCGGTCTGCCGATCCAGCGGGTAGGCGAAAAGCTTGGCGTGCTTGTCGTGCAGTCAAAGACCGCCCGGCAATTCTCGGATGACGAGGTCTATGCGCTGGACGTCGTCGCCATGGTCCTTGCCGAAATGACCGAGCTTGGCGCCTTTACCAGCGGCGATGGCGCGATGCGGGCGCTGCACAAGCAGCCGGTGATGATCCGGGCGACCTCGGGCCAGGAAGGTGCCGCCGAGGGTCGGGTCTGGCTGCACGAACCCCGGGTCGTGGTCACCAATCCGGTGGCCGACGATCCGCTGACCGAGATCGACCGGATCAAGGCGGCTGTCGGTGAACTGCGGGTCTCGATCGACGACCTGCTTGCGGCCGAACAGCTGGACAAGGAACAGAAGCAGGTCCTTGAGGCCTACCGGATGTTCGCCCATTCACGCGGCTGGCTGCGCCGGATGGAAGAAGACATCATGCGCGGCCTTTCTGCCGAAGCAGCGGTGGAAAAGGAACAGTCGGCAGCCCGTGCAAGGATGGAACAGGTCCCGGACCAGTACCTGCGCGAGCGGCTCCAGGACCTTGACGACCTTTCGAACCGGCTTTTGCGCATCCTGACCGGTCAAGGCAAGGATACCGGGGCGGAAATGCCGGACAACCCGGTCCTCGTCGCGCGCAACATCGGCCCGGCCGAGCTTCTCGACTATGGCCGCAAGCTGAAAGGCGTGGTGCTTGAGGAAGGCTCGGTCGGCAGCCATGCCGCCATCGTCGCCCGCGCACTGGCCATCCCGCTTGTGATCAACGCCAGCCGTGTGGTGGCCGAGGCGCTGAACGGCGACCCGATCCTTGTCGACGGCGATCAGGGCATCGTCCACCTGCGCCCCGAGGAAACCGTCGCCCGCGCCTTCCGCGACAAGATCGCCATGCAGGCCGAGGCGCAGAAACGCTATGCCTCGCTGCGGAACCTGCCCGCGACCACGCTGTGCGGCACGACGATCGCGCTTCACATGAACGCGGGCCTCATGGCCGACCTGCCCAGCCTTGAAGGCTCGGGCGCCGAAGGCGTCGGGCTCTTCCGGACCGAGCTGCAGTTTCTCGTCCGCTCGAAAATGCCGCAGCGGGCCGAGCTTGCCCGGCTTTACGCCCGCGTCATGGATGCGGCCAAGGGCAAGCGCGTGGCCTTCCGGACCCTCGACATCGGCTCGGACAAGGTGCTGCCCTACATGAAGCCGCCCGAAGAGCCGAACCCCGCCATGGGCTGGCGCGCGGTCCGCGTGGGCCTCGACAAGCCCGGCGTGATGCGGATGCAGCTACAGGCGCTGATCCGGGCCGCGAACGGGCGGCCACTGACGGTCATGTTCCCCCTCATCACCGAGATGAGCGAGTTCCAGGCCGCCCGCTCGCATGTCCTGCGCGAATTGCACCGCGAAAAGTCACTGGGCCACCCGGTGCCGCAGAAGATCGAGATCGGCGCGATGATGGAGACGCCGTCGCTCGCCTTCGCGCCCCGTGCCTTCTTCGAGCTGACCGACTTCATCTCGGTCGGCGGCAATGACCTGAAGCAGTTCTTCTTCGCCGCCGACCGCGAGAACGAGCTGGTCCGCCGCCGCTATGACACGCTGAACCTGACCTTCCTCAACTTTCTGGAACAGATCATCGCGCGCTGTGCCGAGACCGGGACAATGCTTTCCTTCTGCGGCGAGGATGCGGGGCGGCCCATCGAGGCTCTGGCCCTGGCCGCCATCGGCTTCCGCACGCTCTCGATGCGTCCGGCCTCGGTCGGCCCGGTCAAGGCTCTGCTACGCCGGGTGAACCTGACCGAGGCGCGCGCCGTAATCGAACGCGCCCGCGCCGAGGGGGCCGAAAGCGCACGCCCGCTGCTGATGGAATGGCTCGCCACAGTTGGCGAATAGCTCTTGGCCTCTGACCCCGGGACGGGCTTGACGCAAATCAATCCGGTCGTGGCCCGACTGATCTAGACTTCTGAATATCGTTCGCTTGTCACGATTTCAGGAGCCAAGATGGAATTCGGTCTCTTCTTTTTTGCCAACGACACGTCTGGTGCCGGACAAGTCGGGAAATACGATCTGATCTTTGAAGCCGCCCGTTGGGCAGACCAGAACGGCATGGCCCGGCTCTGGGTGCCCGAGCGACATTTTCACAGCTTCGGGGGCCTGTCCCCGAACCCGTCCGTACTTGCGGCGGCCTTGGCCGGGGTGACCAAACGTATCCAGATCTGTGCCGGCAGCGTTGTGCTGCCGCTGCATGACCCGATCCGTGTCGCCGAAGAGTGGTCGATCGTCGACAACGTCTCGGGCGGGCGGGTTGGCCTTGGCATCGCCAGCGGCTGGGTGCCGAACGATTTCGTCATTTCGGCCCGTCAGAATGACTTTCAGAACCGCAAGGAAGTGTTCCGCGAACGGACCGAAACCTTGCGCCGCCTGTGGCGTGGCGAACCGCACCGCGTGCAGAACCCCTTTGGCGAAGAGATAGACATCCGCGTCATGCCGCGCCCCGTGCAGGCGGAACTGCCGATCTGGATCACTGCCGCCGCCAACCCCGAAACCTTCCGCGAAGCGGGCATGATCGGCGCGAATGTGCTGACCCACCTTCTGGGCCAGACCGTCGAAGACCTGGCCCAGAAGATCGTGACCTACCGTGAAAGCCGGGCCGCCGCAGGGCATCCGGGGCGTGGCACGGTCACGCTCATGCTGCACACGCTGGTCGGCGACGACGATGACGAAGTCCACGACATAGCGCGCGAACCGATGATGGCCTATCTTGGCGCCTCGTTCGATCTGGCCTCGCGGCATCTCGCCTCGGTTCCCTTCCTCAAGGACCCAAGCCGGATCGACATCTCCCAACTGACGCCAGAGCTGGCCGAAGCGGCGCTGGAGGCGTCCTTCGAAAAATACTTCTACATGGGCAGCCTCCTGGGCTCCTATGACAAGTGTCTGGCCACGGTCGACAAGCTATCGCAGCTTGATGTGGACGAAGTCGCCTGCCTGGTGGATTTCGGGCTTGATCCACAGATCGTTCTCAAGGGGCTCGAAAACCTGAACGTCCTGCGCAAGCTGGCCAATCCGGAACCGCTGCGCGCGGCCTAAGGGGTGGCCGACCCGGGAACCGCGCGGCTTTCGACAAGGCCCGCGCCGACAAGCCTCCGGACCAACGCATTCAGATCGGCGGCCAGGCGGTCTGGCTCCACGTCGGGAAAAGCCTCGGTCAAGATTTCAAGGATCGCGTCGGTCCGGATCGGCTCTTCGACCAGCGACCAGATGGCTGCGGCCAGCGGGTCCATCCGGTGGATCGCGCGCCCCTCGGCGTCCGCCAGGTAAAGCCTGTCGCCGATCGGCACGGACAGGCACCCGGCCCGCTGCACCAATAGCCCCCCGGTCGCCTTCTTGGCAGCCGGTCTTGCCGCGAAATCCGCTTGCCGAAAGGCGCGGGCCGGCCCCGGATCGGCTGAAGGCTTCGACCCTGGCCAATCCGCAAAGGCGGCCTCCAGACAGGCCACCGCGTCGTCCAGTCCCGCATAGGACAAGGTGAAGGCAGGACGTTCCGCCAGGACCTTGGCGATGGCCGAAAGAATATCGGCCGAATGGCGGTCGCGGGTGAAGTTCTGGTGCAAAAGCACATCCATCGCCACATCCGGCGAGACAGCCTGCAGGCTGGCAGGCCCCGGCGTGTCCCGCCGGTCAAGAATGACGAAAGCGCCAATCGGCAGGACCGCACCGTGCGCAGGCTGATCCGGCGGGGTCAGATACCGGTATTGCCGATTTCCCGGTCCCGAAACCGAACCGACCCAATCGGCAAAGCCAGCGCCCAGGGCTTCTGGCAGCGGCAACCGCAGCCGCGGGGAAAGTCCCATGGCCAGCCCGTAGCCATGACCGCCCTCGCTCAGGAACACCGGGACAACGTCATCGCTGAACACGGGATGCCCTGCCCGCGCCAGGGCCGCTGACAAGGTGCTTTTCCCTGCCCGCCGGACATTGGGAAAGATTACCAGCCGGCCACCCAGGGCCACGCCCGCGGCATGCAGGCAGATCAGGCCAGGATGTTCGGCAGGCAAGGCAAGGGCCAGCGCCGAAACCGCATCGCAGACGGCATTGACCGGGTCGAACCGCTGCGATGGTCGGTCCTCGACATGGCAGTCGCAGCGCAGCAGCGCTGTCCCCGGCTCGGAACTGATCGTAAAGAAGGGGGCGACGGAAGGGTCAGCCTTGACGCAGTCATAGGGCCAGCCAACAGCAACCCCGGGCAGCACCTCCAGCACCGCCTCGGCCCCATTAAGGCGCAACGGCGCGGTGACTCCGCGAAAGACGATATCCAGCATCATCGCGCCTGTCTGATCCTCCCCCCGGCACAGTCGGTCGCGCCGGGGGGCCGGTCAAGACCTCAGGGCGTGGTCGCAGGTTGTTCGGCGCAGCCCGGATCGTCGTCAGTCGGACCCGAGCAGACGCTGGGCGACGTGTTCGAGCTCGAGGCGGTGCTCGGTTCACTCGGCTCGCTCGGTTCGCTCGGTTCGCTCGGCTCACTCGAGCCACTGGAGCTGCTCGACCCGCTGGCCTTTGCAACACTCAGCGTGGTCATTGCGGGGGCAAGATAGGCGCCCACTGCGATGGCCGCCAGACGAGCAAGAGCCTTGCGGCGCGAGAAATCGTCTTCTTTGGAATCGCTCATTTGTCTTCCTTTCTGTCCACTGATCGCCGGCGGCCCGTGACCGCCTCGGATTTTTCGAGCCTTCACTTCCCCGGAGAATCTGCCGCTGCACAATCCAGAATTGGTTTATTCAACTGTCATAAACCTGAGGTATAGACGCGCGTAGGTTGAATCCGGGTAGGTCTGGGTGGAAATCCGCCCAAGCCCGGAAGGTTTCAGGGCTTTGTGGCGTTAGTTGGACTGAAACAGGCCGGAATGGGCCTGGCGCAAAGCGGCTTTCTGTACTTTCCCCATGGCGTTGCGCGGCAGTTCTGCCAGCACAAGCACCCGTTTCGGGATCTTGAACGCGGCAAGCCTCTCGCGAAGTGCAGCGCGGACGGCAGATTCTGTCGGTTCCGTCCCGGGCGCGGCGACGATGCAGGCGACAACCGCCTCGCCAAAATCGGGATGCGGCACGCCGATGACGGCCGAGGCAGCGATTCCCGGCAAATCGTCCAGCGCGGCCTCGACCTCGGCTGGGTAGACGTTCAGCCCCCCGGTGATCACCAGGTCTTTTGCCCGGCCAAGAATTGACAGATAGCCGTCCCTGTCGAAGGCCCCCATGTCGCCGGTGATGAACCAGTCGCCCCGGAACTCCTCGGCCGTCTTTTCCGGCAGACGCCAGTAGCCCTTGAAGACATTCGGCCCGCGCACTTCGATCGCCCCGGCCTCGCCCGTGGCAAGGGCCTGCCCATCCGCCCCGGTGACACGAACCTCGACCCCGGGCAACGGCATGCCCACGGTTCCCGCCCGGCGGGCCCCGTCATAGGGGTTCGAGGTGATCATGTTGGTTTCGGTCATCCCATAGCGTTCCAGGATCGCGTGTCCCGTGCGCTCTTGCCATTCGGCATGCGTCGCCGGCGACAGCGGGGCCGAGCCCGAGATGAAAAGCCGGATATGGGCCGCTGCCTCCCGGGTCAGCCCGGCCTCGCCCAGCAGCCTGGTGTAGAAGGTCGGCACCCCCATCATCACGCTGGCCTTCGGCAATTCCGCCAGCACGTCCGAAGGGCTGAAGGCCCGCCGGAAGATCATCGAAGCCCCCGAGTAGAGGATGCAGTTCGTCGCCACGAAAAGCCCGTGGGTGTGAAAGACCGGCAAGACGTGCAACAGAACGTCCGTCTCGACAAAGCGCCAGAGCCCGACAAGCGCCTCTGCATTCGATGCGAGGTTCTCCCGGCTCAGCATCACGCCCTTCGACCGGCCGGTCGTGCCCGAAGTATAAAGGATCGCCGCCAACTGGTCAGGCGCATGCTCCGGATCCGCATAATCCGCCGAGAGGGTCGCCGCCCGCTCCAAAAGCTCTGGCAGCGCCATCGACCGCGCCCCGAGTGCTGCCAGGCCCGCCACGCGCCCGGGTTCAACGACCGCAAGTGCCGGGGCGGCGTCGGTAAGGAAGTGGTCGGTTTCCGGGATCGTATAGGCCGGGTTCACGGGCAGGAACACGACCCCCGCCCGCAGGCATGCCAGATAGAGTGTGAGCACGGCTTCGCATTTCTCGACCTGCAGCAGCAGACGATCCCCGGTGCCCAAACCCAGTGACCCCAGGGCATTGGCCAGCCGCCCGGTCTCGGCCAGAAGCGCGCCATAGGTGGCAGGGGTGCCGCCCTGCAGCCAGATCCGGCCCGGGGTTGCGGCCATTTCCTTCAGTTTCGCGATGATGTCGGTATGCATGATCTGCCCGTGTTTTCGGGCATTATGCGCAACGGGTGCGGGCCCGCAACTGCGATCCGCCCACCGCGCCCGGGGCTCAGGCCTGCCGGATCTTCGGCGGCTCGACCGCCAGCCGGAAGGCGTCAAGCACAGCTTCGACCCCGTGGTGCTCGCCCAGCCTAAGAAGCGCAAAGCGGATGCGGGCGATTTCGCGGTAATAGCCAAGGAAGGCCGCGTTCAGCGCCGCGCCCGACACCGCGCCGATGACCGGCACGGCCTGGGCCGCAAGCTTCTGGCCCAGAACGGCCGCCAGCTTGGGCGCAACGGTCGCGATCAGGTTCTGCACCGCCGAACCGGTGATTGTCAGCCGTGCCGTCAGGAACGAGGTGTTGATCCCGTCATCCGACGACAGCGGGCTTCCCGCGCCGAAGACCTGCAGGCATTCGCCCCGCACCCAGTCTGCGTCGGGGTCAAGACCGGCCTCGGCAGCAACGGCTCGAATGGCGTTCAGGATCAGCGTAACCGTCACGGGTAGCTCGGCCAACGAGGTCGCAAGCCCGCCAGCCCCGCCGGCCGCGCCCGCAGCCATCACGGCGACCAGAGGGCCCCGTTCCCCCAGATCGGGGGTGCGACCGGCAAATCCATAGGCGGCTTCCAGGGCCTGGGCCGTCGCACGCTCCAGATGGGCGCGATACGGCCCGGGGACCAATGCGAGCTGGGCTTCAAGCTTTCCCCCCAGCCGGTTCGCTAGCCGCATCACCGGCCCGTTGGCACGCCTGTAGCGTCGGGCCAACTGGTCAATCTCGGCAGGTAGATCCGAAACGAGGGGAACGGGAAGCCTTGTGTCCATGCGCCAGATATGGGGCGCTATGCCTTTCACGCAATGGCGCTCAGGTCGCTTTCGTGACCAGCCCCTTCACGCCCTTCCAGGCCCCGGCCTTGAGCTCCAGCCCCAGAATCCGGTCCGGGTTCGTCGGCGGCGGCATTTCCACCCCCTCCAGCTTCTTGAACCCGAAACGCCCGTAATAGGGCGCATCGCCGACCAGCATGACCCGCTCCCAGCCCAGACGCCGTGCCTCGGCCAGGCTTTCGTTGATCAAAAGCGCGCCCAGACCCTCGCCCTGATGCGTCGGGTGAACCGCCACCGGGCCAAGAAGCAACACATCATGCTCGCCGATCAGCGCGGGCCAGTAGCGGATCACCGCCGCCAGCGTGCCGTCATCGTCCCGAAGCGTCAGGCAAAGCGGCGCGACGGTCGGCACCCCCTCGCGCAGGCGGTACGAGGACAAGGCCGTGCGCCCCGGGGCAAAACAGAGATCATAGAGAGCTTCAACCTCCCACCAATCCGCCTCTGTCTCTTCCTCTAGCCGGTACACGCCTGTGCTATCCCACCTGTCCCAAGCCACGCCGAATCCGCTGGAAAAGGCGCGTAACATGCCACAGTGTCGGGATCAATTTGGGAAAGTCATCTCCATGTTCTACCGCCCGTCCGAGGGGCACGGCCTGCCGCACAGCCCCTTCTCTGCAATCGTCTCCCCCCGCCCGATCGGCTGGATCTCGACCCGCGCAAGTTCGGGTGACAACCTTGCCCCCTATTCCTTCTTCAACGCCGTCGGCTACACCCCGCCGCAGGTAATGTTCGCTGGCGACTACAGCGACAGCATGGCCAATGCGATGGAAAGCGGCGTCTTCGCGGTGAACGTTGTCTCCGAGGCTGCACTGCAGGCGATGAACGCCACTTCGGCCCGGTTTCCGCGCGGGACCGATGAGTTCCTGGCGGCGGGCGTGGCCAAGGCCGAATGCCTCGCCATCGATTGCCCGCGTGTGGCCGATGCTCCGGCAACCCTGGAATGCCGCGTGGTCAAGCTGGTCGACCTGATCGGACCCGAACGCATCCTCATCGGCGAGGTGGTGGGCGTCCACTTGCGCGACGATTGCCTGGTCGACGGCCGCTTCGACGTCACCCGTTACACACCGGCGGCGCGGCTTGGCTATCACGACTACACCTTCGTCCGCGAAAGGCTGGAATTGAAACGCCCCAAGGATCCGGCCTGACCCCGCGCCCTGCGACAAGGACCGGGGTCGCCCTTGCAACCCCGGCCCCGGTTCTGCCTTGGGCCTTCGCTTAACGCTCCCGCGCCACTTCGGCCAGAAGCCGTTCGGTGCGGGCCTCTTCCAGCTTGTTGTGCAGCCGGTCGGCCTCTTCCCTGTCGCGCACGGCCTTGGTGATGCCAACGGTCGAGCTGACCAGCATCAGCGCGGCCATGGCATAAAAGCCCTTGGCCGAGAAGCTTGCTTCAAGAAAGTAGATCCCGCCCGCCATCATCGCAGCGGCGACGGCGAAGTTGACATAGGAAAACATCGTGTAAGCTTGCGAAATGCGGATCGGGGCTTGGGTAACTTCGGTCATGTCTGGTCTCCAGTTTTGAGCAGTTTTTCAGCGCGTTCCAAGGGGGATCAGGCGGCTTTGCCCTTCAGACGGGCCAGAACGGCCGCAGCGTCGGGCTTGAGTGCCGGGCCACAACCGGCGGCGGCAAGGCGGGCCGAGACCGCCTCGGCGGACTGTCCGGCAGAAAGCTCGACCACCGCCGCCGCCGTCGCTTCTGCATGGAACTGGCGCGATTGCAGTCGCACAAGCGTGGCCTCGGCTTCGGCCAGCGATGCAGTCAGCGGCCGGCTTGCCACCCCGCGCACCGATTGCGACTTCTGCGCCGCATCGGCCAGCTGCAGGCCCCGCTGCAAATCCCGAAGCCGGGTCTCGGCGCCCGAAACCTCGTCGCGCAGCCGGGAAATCTCGGTCTCATAGGTCACAAGCGCGGTTTCGGTCGTGGCCCGCTCCGCCTCGAGCTGGGCGATGGCTGCCGAGGCCTCGACCGCCAGATCCTCGCGCCCCAGGCTCAGCGCTGCCAGCGCCCTGCCCTCCAGTTCCGTCAGTTGCGCCGCGATCCGGGGCAAGGATTTCCGCTCGCGCTCGGCATAGGCCATGACCACCGCAACGGCACGGCGGGCCGCCTCGACGCCCGTCGCCGCATCGCGCAGCTGCTGGCGCAGGATCGAAAGTGCATTGGCGTCCGCCAGCGCCTGAGCGGCATCGTGACTGCGGCCGCGCATCAAGGTGACGATCGAGTTGAACATCGGTACCTCCGGGTGTATGAACAGTGTTCAAAAGCTGCCACAGGCTTGAACGTCGTTCAAGTTATTTTTGAACATCGTTCAAATGACGTGAGGTCACACATGGACGAAGCCAGGACCGCTGACCGCAAGGCCGATCTTCGCAACCGGCTGATCGACGCAGCCGAAGCCGAAATGGCCGAAAAGGGCCTTGCCGGCCTCAAGGCCCGCGACGTAACGCAGCGGGCGGGCTGTGCGCTTGGCGCGCTCTACAACGCCGTGGCCGATCTGGACGAATTGGTGATGCGGGTGAACTCGCGGACCCTTGCCCGTCTTGGTATCGCTCTGGCCCCGGCGGGCGACGCCACGACCCCCGAGGCGGTGACGCTGGCCCTCGCCGATGCCTATGTCGTCTTCGCACTGCAGAACCGCCGCCTCTGGTCGGCACTCTTTGAACATCGCCTGCCCGAGGGCGTCCCCATCCCCGATTGGCACCAGCAGGAACACGAGGTTCTGATCGCCCGCATCGGCGCCCCCCTGATCGCACTTCGCCCGGATCTGCCGGTCGATGTGCTGCGCCTCCGGGTCCGGACGCTTTTCGGCGCGGTCCATGGTGTTGTCCATCTCGCGCTGCAGGGACGGCTCGTCGGCCTGCCGGAAGCCGCCCTGCGCCAGGAAGTGGCGGCGCTCGTCACGGCGCTCGTAGTCGGGGCAAGGCAGGCGGGGACTGGTGGGCGGTGAGGGACTCGAACCCCCGACATTCTCGGTGTAAACGAGACGCTCTACCAACTGAGCTAACCGCCCC
>JAEULQ010000115.1 GCA_016792685.1 Tabrizicola sp.
AGCATCCGCGCCCTGTGCGGGGATGTCAGCGGGCTCTGGATCATTCCAGAGTATGCGCGACAACAACTTGCGGGGCCTACCACGTATCATCAACTCACCTTAAAGCAGAATTCCCAAAATACGGGGAACTGCCCCACTGTCATATTCAAACTGAAGCCTCATGGCGAACGCATAACCGTAACTGATGCCGCACTGGCAACAAAGTAGGGAAATCAGTGCGCTAGCTCTCCGATCCGGCCCAAAATCGCCACAAACCCAGCCTAGCATCGTGCGTCCAGATGCAGAGTGATGTAGGTAAAGTTCAGGAGAAATTTAAGATCGCGCGAATCGTTTACGGTACGCATCGGTCCGCCGGTCGCGGACAAGGTCGGGGTTGGTCAGGCAGTGTTTGAACGCTTACATACTTCAAACCCCGATGGGGTTGTCGTGCTGTGCGACACCGGCAGGCCGGTTTGCCACTTCCGCCAGAACAAGCGCCCGGGTGAGGTAACGAGGACACACGCATGAAGGACGCATTTCAGGACCTTCCGGCTGAGACTGACATCGCAATCGTTGGCATGGCGGCGCATCTTCCGGGTGCAGCCGACATCTCGGCCTATTGGGAAAATCTGCGTGAAGGCCGGTCCGCCGTCCGTCGATTGAGCGATGAGGAAATCCTTGCTTCGGGTGAGAACCCGGCCCAGTTGCGCAATCCGGCTTATGTGCCCGCCGCTGCCCTGCTTGAAGGTTTTGACCGCTTCGACGCCGAGTTCTTCGGGTTTTCCCCGAAAGAGGCTGCGATCCTTGACCCGCAGCACCGCCAGTTCCTGGAAGTGGCCTGGGAAGCGCTGGAGAATGCCGGACACACGCCGGAAGGCTTCAAGGGCCGGATCGGCGTCTTTGCCGGCTGCGGCATGGGCAGCTACTTCTACTTCAACCTCTGCTCGAACCCGGCGCTGGTGGAAAGCACGGGGATGTTCCTTCTCCGCCATACCGGCAACGACAAGGATTTCCTGTCGACCCGCGTCAGCCATGTCTTCGACCTCAAGGGACCAAGCCTAGGGCTGCAGACCGCCTGCTCGACCTCGCTTGTCGCCACGCACTATGCGATCCAGGCGCTTCTGAACGGCGAATGCGACATGGCGCTGGCGGGCGGCGTGACGATCGACCTGCCGCAGGGCCGGGGCTACATCTACAAGGAAGGCGAGGTCCTGTCGCCCGACGGCGTCTGCCATGCCTTCGACCACCGGGCGCAAGGCACGGTCTTTGGCTCGGGCGCGGGGACCGTCCTCTTGCGTCGGCTTGAGGATGCCCTGGCCGACGGCGACCATATCTGGGGCGTGATCAAGGGCTCTGCCGTCAACAACGACGGTGCGGCCAAGGCCGGATACCTCGCGCCCTCGGTGGAAGGCCAATCCGCCTGCGTCGCCACCGCACTGGCCGTCGCGGGCACCCCGGCTGAGACCATCGACTACGTCGAATGCCACGGCACTGGCACCTACCTCGGCGACCCCATCGAAGTTGCGGCCCTGAGCGAGGCCTTCCGCCGCACCACCAACGCGAAGGGCTTCGCGAGGATCGGAAGCGTCAAGACCAACATCGGCCACCTTGACACGGCCGCAGGGGTCGCGAGCCTGATCAAAACCACGCTCGCCCTTCACTACGGTCAGATGCCACCAAGCCTCAACTTCGAGGCACCGAACCCCGCGATCGATTTTGACAACAGCCCGTTCCGGGTGAATGACCGCCTGACCGACTGGCCTCGCCGCAACGGCCCCCGCCGGGCAGGTGTCAATTCCCTCGGCGTCGGCGGCACCAATGCCTTCGTCGTCGTGCAGGAACCCCCCGCCCTTGCGGCGTCTGAGGCTTCGGACTGGCCCTTCCAACTGATCACCCTATCCGCCCGCAGCCAGTCGGCCTTGGGCGAAGCGTCGGCGCGCCTTGCCGCCCACCTGCGTGCACATCCCGAACAGCCCTTGGCCGACGTTGCCTGGACGCTCAAGGAAGGCCGCCGCGCCTTTGAACATCGCCGCGTTCTGGTGGCCGAAACCCACGAGGAAGCGGCGAAGATGCTGGAGGCGGGCGATCCCCGCCGCGTCTTCACCCAGCGCCGACTAGGCGACGCGCCGGACGTGGTCTTCATGTTCCCCGGCGGTGGCGCGCAATACCCGAACATGGCGCGCGACCTTTATGAGACGGAACCCGTCTTCGCCGAATGGATGGACCGGGGCCTTGCCGCCCTGGGCGATGCCGAAGCCGAGACCCGCGCCCTCTGGCTGCCTGCCGAAGGGCAGGAAGCAGCAGCGGCCGAGGCGCTGCGGCGTCCGTCGCGCCAGCTCCCGCTGATCCTGATTGTCGAAGTGGCGCTGGCGAAGCTGTGGGAAAGCTGGGGCATTAGGCCCTCGGTCCTGATTGGCCACTCGATGGGCGAGAATGCCGCCGCCTGCGTCGCTGGCGTCATGACACTGGAGGCTGCAGTGGGCCTTGTCCGCCTGCGCGGGCAGCTCTTCGACACGGTGCCTGCGGGAGGAATGCTCTCTGTCCCGCTGTCTGAGGCAGCCCTTAAGCCTTACCTTGGCGATCTCGACATCGCCTCGATCAACGCGCCCGAGCTGACCGTGGTTTCCGGCTCTGACGCCGGGCTCAAGGATCTGGCGGAACGCCTGCTTGCCGACGGGATCGACACCACCCGCATCGCCATCGACATCGCGGCGCATTCCAAGATGTTGGAAGGCATCCTCGCCGCCTTCCGCGCGCATCTTGCAGGGATGCAGCTTTCCCCGCCGCAGATCCCGATCATCTCGAACCGCTCGGGCCAGGTGCTGACAGATGCCGAGGCGACAAGCCCAGATTACTGGGTCGCCCATCTGCGCAACACCGTCCGCTTCGCCGACGGCATGGCGACGCTGCGCCAGAAGGCTGACCGTGTGTACCTCGAGGTCGGCCCCGGCCGCGCGATGGCCTCGCTAGCCCAGGCCAACGGCGCGATGGGCGGCCAACCGGTGCCCGCCAGCCTGCGGCACCCGGACGATGCCACCTCTGACGACCGCCATTTCATCGCCACGCTCGGGCGGCTCTGGGCCTGCGGGGCGGAACCCGACCTCTCCCAGCTCTGGGGCGAGGCCAAGCGCCGCCGCGTGCCCTTGCCGACCTATCCCTTCCAGCGCTCGCGCTATTTCGTCGAGCCGGGCAAGGCCCAGGTCGTGACCGAAGCGGATGTGACCGCGCAACGCCACGACTCCGTTGCCGACTTCGGCTATCGCATCGGCTGGCGCGTGATGCCCGCAGACTGCCCGGTCGACGTCGAAACGGAACTTGGGTCGCCGATAACCTGGCTTGTCTTCGCCGATGAAACCGGCCTTGCCCGTGCTGCCGTCCAGCGCCTGCGCGGCGCAGGTCACCGCGTCATCACCGTCCACGCCGGCGACGCCTTTGCACGGACTTCGGACGACACCTATACCCTCGCCCCCGAACACGGGCGCGAGGGCTATGACGCGCTGCTCGCCGACCTTGCCCAACGGGAACTGAACCCCGCACGAATCGCCCATTTCTGGCTGGTGACCGAGACGGAGACCTTCCGCCCCGGTTCCAGCTTCTTCCAGCGGAACCTGGAACAGGGCTTCTGGAGCCTCTTCTTCCTGGGCCAGGCGATGGGCGAGATCGGGTTGAAGCCGCTGCCGCACCTGACCGTCGTCACCTCCGGCGCGGCACAAGTGCGCAGTGAAGCCCTGCCCTACCCTGAAAAGGCCACCGTCGCAGGCCCCGTCCGCGTCATGCCGCGTGAACTTCCCGGCCTGACCGCGAGCCTCCTTGACGTGGCTCTCCCCGAAGCGCGCAAGGCGATCCCGGCGGAAACCGTCTCGGCCGTGCTGGAAGAGATGCTTGCCACTCCCGCCAACACTGTCGCCGCCATCCGTGGCAGCCGCCGCCTCGAAACCCGACTGGTCCCGGCGAAACTGCCCGAACAGGCCGAGGTTCCCGAAGGCTCGGTCTGGGTCATCACCGGCGGCTTCGGCGGGATCGGCGTGACCGTCGCCGAACGCCTGATGCGCGACCGCCATGCCAAGGTGGCGCTGATCGGACGGCATGTGCCGGAACCCGGATCGGTCCGCGCCGGGGTGCTCTCGCGCCTCGAACGCCTGGGCCGGGTCATGGCCGTCGCCGCCGACGTCTGCAACCCCGAGGACATGCGCACGGCCTTCGACCGGGTGAAGGCCGAGTTTGGCCCGATCTACGGCGTGGTCCATGCTGCAGGCACTGTCGACGACGCCCCCCTTCTTGGCAAGGACCCGGGGGCCGCCGACGCGGTCCTGTCGCCCAAGGTCCATGGCACCAAGCTTCTTGACACGCTGCTGCCAGATGGCAGCGTCGACCGGATCGTGCTGTTCAGCTCGACCTCCACCGTCATCACCCCGGCGGGGCAGGCCGACTATGTGGCGGCCAACGAATACCTCAATGCCTTTGCCAAATCCCGCGCGGGCGGAATGACCAAGGTCACCTCTGTCAACTGGGGCATCTGGTCCGGCATCGGCATGGCCGCCGACGCCGACGCCCGCCGTCAGGGTAAGGACGCGGGCGCGCCGCTCCCCGGCCAGCTGGTGCTGGAACGGATGCAGAAGGGCGAGGATGAAACCCGTTTTCACGCAACCCTGACCAAGAACCACTGGGTCATGGATGACCACCGCCTGCTTGATGGCACAGCGGTCCTGCCCGGCGCAGCCTGGCCGGAAGTCGCGCATGAGGCTCTGATGGCCACTGGCGCCAAGGGCGGCATCCAGATCACCGACCTGACCGTCTTCCGCCCCCTGCGGCTGGAGGCCGACCTGCCCCGTGACCTGCGTGTCACCCTTAAGCGGGGCCGTGACGGAACCCAACGCCTGCAGGCCCGCGCGCTCGAGCCGCAAGGCTGGGCCCTGACCGCCGAGATGGGCGTGCAGGTGCTGGCGCAAAAGGCCGAGGCAATCGACCTTTCGACCATCGCGGCACGTTGCCCCGAGAAGGCCGTGGCTCAAGGTGGCATGAACCTACCCTCGGCCCAGGAAGACCGGATCGCCTTCGGTCCGCGCTGGCAGGTCATCAAGGCGACGGCCCTTGGCAACCGTGAAGGGCTGGCGACGCTGGCGCTCCCGACACAAGCCGTGCAGGACACCGCGAACTGCACCATCCATCCCGCGCTCTACGACATTGGCACCGGCTGGGGCATCGCCCTTCTGCCCAAGGTGCAGGAGGGCTTCGTCTGGGCCCCCGTGATGACCACGAGCGTCCGTGTCTATGGCGCCCTGCCGGCGGAACTGCGCAGCTGGGTGCGGCTCGCGGGCACGCCGGGAGACGACGTTGCAAGCTTCGACGTCACCCTGACCGACCCGTCTGGCCGCGTGCTGGTCGAGGTCGAGGGCATCACCTTCCGCAAGGTCGCCTTCGAGGAAGCCCTCGCCCGTCCCGCGCCCCCGAACCCGCGCGAGGTCGAACGCGACGACGACCACAGGGGCCAATCCCCCGCCGAACAACGCCTTGCCCAGGCTCTCGCGGGCGGCATCCGTCCGGCCGAGGGGGCCGAGGCCTTCCTCCGCGCGATTGCTGCGGACGGGGCACAGGTCCTCGTCTCGTCGCTGGACCTGGAAGCACTGGTCAAGCAGGCGAATGCGCCTGCGGCAACGGAAACCGAGGGCCCCGGCTTTGCGCGGCCCGAACTCGAAACCGCCTATGTCGCCCCGCGCAACAACGTCGAACGCACCCTCGCGGGCTTCTGGTCTGAGCTTTTGGGTGTGGCCGAAGTGGGGGTCGAGGACGACTTCTTCACCCTGGGCGGCCATTCGCTGATCGCGGTTCGCCTCTTCGCCATGATCCGGCGGCAGTGGAAGGTCGATTTCCCGATCTCGGTCCTCTTCGAGGCGCCGACCATCGCCCGCTGCGCAGCGCTGATCGCGGAACGGATCGGCCCCGAAGAGGAAGCCGCCGCCGCGCCCGCCGCGCTGGCTGACCCGGCCGGGCCGAAGTTCACCCATCTGGTTGCCATGCACCGCGGCGATGGCGGGCCGAAGACGCCCTTCTTCCTGGTCGCGGGCATGTTCGGCAACGTGCTGAACCTGCGCCACCTTGCCAGCCTCCTTGGCACTGACCGGCCCTTCTACGGGTTGCAGGCCCGGGGTCTCTTTGGCGATGCCGAACCGCACATGACGATCGAGGAGGCCGCCGCCTCCTGCCTTGCGGAAATCCGTCAGGTGCAGCCGCATGGTCCCTATCTGCTGGGTGGCTTCTCGGGTGGTGGTCTGACGGCCTGGGACATCGGCCGGCAGCTTCGCGCGGAAGGCGAAGAGGTGGCGCTGATGGTGCTGCTCGACACGCCGCTCCCTGTGCGCCCGTCACTTTCCAAGGCCGACAAGGCGATGATCAAGCTCGCCGAACTTCGCGCGGGTGGCCCGCAATTCCTGGCGGAATGGGCCAAGCGCCGCTGGGAATGGGAACGCTCGCGCCGGGCGAAGGCCGCGAACGAGCCCGATCCTACCGTGCCCTCGTTCCACAACGCCTCTATCGAGGCTGCCTTCCGCCACGCGATCGGGGTCTACCAGCTACAGGCCTGGGCCGAAGGCAAGGTCGTGCTCTATCGCCCGCCGCTGGACAAGCACTGGAAGGTGACGGGCGGCAACTGGGTCAGCCGGGGCCGGGAATACGTCTATCCCGACAACCTCTGGACGCCCTATGCCCCGGGACTGGATGTGGTCGAGGTTCCTGGCGATCACGATTCCATGGTGCTCGAGCCCAATGTCCGCGTGCTTGCTGCCCGGATGAAAGCCGCGATCCAGGCGGCCGAGGCGAGCGATTTCCGCCAGACCAATCAAAGACTTGCTGCTGAGTGACCGGAGTATCCAGATGACCCTGACCGCCCTGTTGATCGGCAATGAAAGCCTGACGGTCGAATGCGGCAAGCGCTGGCTGGAGCGGGGTCACAGCCTCGCCGCCGTCGTGACGCGCGAGGCAAGGGTCGCCGCCTGGGCCACGTCTGCCGGGCTACGTGTCATTGCGCCCGGCGCGGGACTGGTTGAGCGGACGGCGGATCTGACAGTCGACTGGCTGTTGTCGGTGGCGAACCTTTCGGTGGTGCCCGAGGCTCTGTTGCGGCGCGCGCGTCAGGGTGGGGTGAACTTTCACGACGGCCCTCTTCCGGCCTATGCGGGTCTCAATGCCCCGGTCTGGGCGCTTCTGAACGGCGAAACGCGGCACGCGATCACCTGGCACCTGATGACCACGGGCATCGACGAGGGTGATATCCTTGCGACGCGCAGTTTCGAAATCGATGGCGAAGACACGGCCTTTACGCTGAACGCCCGCTGCTTTGCCGCCGCGGTGGACAGTTTCGGCGAGGTGATGTCGGCGCTCGAGGCAGGTGGCCAGCCGCGCCAGGCGCAGGGATCGGGTCCGCGCAAGGTCTGGCGCCGGGCGGATCGTCCTTCGGCTGCGGGCAGGCTCGATTTCACGCAACCCGCCGAGACGGTCGCACGCCGCGTGCGTGCCCTGGACCACGGCGGCTACCGCAACCCACTGGCGGTGCCAAAGATCGCGGTCGCAGGCCAGGTTTGGGCCGTTGGCGCTGCCGAGGTCGTGGCCGGCGCGGGGGCACCGGGCACTGTCCTGGCCCATGAGGCCGATGCGCTGGTCGTCGCTTGCGGATCGGGTGCCCTGCGGCTGTCGGCGCTGACCTGTCTCAAGGGCCTGCCGATTGACCTGTCCCGCGCGGGGACGGGTCCCCTGCCCTCGCCTTCCGCCGACGAGGCCGCGCGGCTTGATGCCGCCCTCGCCCCGGTGGCCGAGGCCGAAGCGCGTCTGCGCGGACTGCTTCTCAAACCCGATCCGGTCCTGGCCAGCGGGGCCGCTTCTGCAAGCCCCGACTGGCAGCAGATCCGGCTGGACGCCGCGGGCGCCAGCCCGGCTGAGCTGGCGCTTGCCGCGCTTCGGGCGCTTGGGCGCAGTGGTGGAGATATCGCCTGGTCTTCGGGTCAGGATCCGGCCCCCGGCTATATCCTGCCCTGGGTGCCGGTGCGTGTCGACGCAAGCGGTGCGGTTGCCACAGCCGTCAGCCGCACCGGACAGGCGCTGGGCGCTGCCCGTGAAGCAACCGGTCTGGCAGCCGATCTCGCCCTGCGTGAACCCGGTCTGACCGCGCTTTTGCCGCCCGGGCTTGCCCTGACAGAAGGCAGTCATCCGCTTGCGGGTTCTGCCGTTACGCTGTCGCCAGCCACGTCCGCCCTTTGCTACGACGCCACCCGGATGACCACCGGGGAAGCGGCCACCCTTTCGGCACGGATTTCGCGGACCTTGGGCGCGATGGCGGCAGCGCCCGATCAGGACCTCTCCGCACTCAGCCTTTTGTCCAGCGCCGAGGAGCAGGTCTATGCCAAGGCGCTTGCCGAAACGGCGCGCAATTTTGACCGCTCGGCGACGGTCCCGGGCGCCATTCTGGCCCAGGCAGCCCGGACACCCGAAGCGATTGCCGTGATCGCGGGCGAGGACCGGGTAAGCTACCGGGACCTCGTCACCCGTGCAGCCCGGATCGCCCAGACCCTGCGCGGCATGGGGGTCGACCGGGGCATGCTGGTCGGCCTTGCCTGCCGCCGGACGACCGACATGGTGGCGGGCGCACTGGGTATCCAGCTCGCAGGCGCGGCCTATGTGCCGATGGACCCGGCCTATCCTGCCGACCGCCTGGCGCTTTATGCCGAGGATTCGGGCGCTCCGGTCATCGTCACCGAAAGCGCCGTGGCCGAGGCATTGCCGAAGGGACCGGCCCTTCTGATCCTTGACCGCGATCCGCGGCTGGCGCAGGCCTCCGACGCCCCACACCTTGGCGGTCCTCTGGCCGAGGATCCCGCCTATGTCATCTACACTTCGGGCTCGACCGGCAGGCCGAAAGGCGTTGTGGTCAGCCACCGCAACGTGATGAACTTCTTCGCCGGGATGGATGACACGCTTGGGACCGATCCGGGAACCTGGCTTGCAGTCACCTCGCTTTCCTTCGACATTTCGGTGCTTGAACTCTTCTGGACGCTGACCCGGGGCTTTACCGTGGTTCTGGCCGACGACGCGGCCCGCGTCAGGCCCTCGGGCGGGGGCACTGTCAGTGCGCGGAAGATGGACTTCTCGGTCTATTACTGGGGCAACGACGACGCGCCTGGACCTTCGAAGTACGAGCTTCTGCTGGAAGGCGCGAAATTCGCCGACCAGAACGGATTCTGCGCCGTCTGGACCCCGGAACGCCATTTCCACGCCTTTGGCGGGCCCTATCCCAACCCGTCGGTCACAGGCGCTGCTGCCGCAGCGGTCACCCGGAACATCGGCGTCCGGGCGGGCAGCATCGTGGCGCCACTGCATCATCCGGCCCGGATCGCCGAGGAATGGGCGATCATCGACAATCTGACCAACGGCCGGGCGGGGCTTGCCTTTGCTTCGGGCTGGCAGCCGGACGATTTCGTGCTGCGGCCCGAAAACACCCCGCCTGCGAACCGCCAGGCACTGTTTGATGCGCTTGATCAGGTGCGCAGACTCTGGCGCGGCGAGGCGGTCGAATTTCCGCGCAAGGACGGCACGCCATTCGCCGTCAAGACCCAGCCACGACCGGTCTCGAAAGAGGTCGAGGTCTGGGTGACCACCGCCGGGAACCCCGAAACCTGGCGCGATGCCGGGCGGGTCGGGGCGAATGTGCTGACCCACCTTCTGGGCCAGTCCCTGGCCGAAGTTGCCGACAAGGTAAAGCTTTACCGGACCGCCTTGGCCGAAGCGGGGCATGACCCGTCGCGCTTCAAGGTCACGCTCATGCTCCACACCTATCTGGCGGCTGACCGGGACACCGCACGCGAAGTCGCGCGCGAGCCGATGAAGGATTACCTCCGCTCGGCAGCCGGGCTGATCAAGCAATATGCCTGGGCCTT
Source organism: Tabrizicola sp. (assembly GCA_016792685.1). Taxonomy (GTDB): domain Bacteria; phylum Pseudomonadota; class Alphaproteobacteria; order Rhodobacterales; family Rhodobacteraceae; genus Tabrizicola. The sequence goes on from JAEULQ010000115.1 coordinate 9,903, forward strand.
CCCGGCCTTCAAGAAGCCACAAGGCGTGTCGAACCCGATGGATATCGACCTTGGCAGCCTTGCCCCGGACGAGCTTGAGGCAATCCTCGACTTCGCCTTCCAGCGCTACTTCGACGACTCGGGCCTTTTCGGTACGGTCGAGGACGGCGTGGCCCGGGTCGAAGAGCTGAAGGCCATCGACATCGACGAGGTTGCCTGCCTCATCGACTACGGCATCCCGACGCCCGTGGTGCTCGAAGGCTTGAAACACGTGGCCGAGGTCCTGCGGCGGACGAATGCCGGGGCCGGGGCGGACGACACCATGGCCGGGCTCATCCATCGGCATGGCGTCACCCATCTGCAATGCACTCCTTCGATGGCCCGTATGCTGGCGGAAGACGACGGTGCCCGCGCCGCCTTGTCGCGGCTGCGGCGGATGCTGGTCGGGGGCGAGGCGCTGACCGGACGGCTGGCGGGGGACCTTTCGGCCCTGATCGGGGCACCGATCCTGAACATGTACGGCCCGACGGAAACCACGATCTGGTCTTCGGTCGAGCCGACCACCGGTGCCGACGGCGTGGTCAATATCGGTCGGCCGATTGCCAACACGGCGCTCTATGTGCTTGACGAAACGCTTGCACCGGTTGCCGATGGCCAGCCTGGAGAGCTCTGGATCGGCGGCGAAGGCGTAACGATCGGTTATTTCCAGCGTCCCGACCTGACCGCCGACCGGTTCCGCCCCGACCCCTTCGCCGGGTCGGGCCGCATGTACCGCACGGGCGATCTGGTCCGGCGGCGGCCGGATGGCAAGCTTGATTACCTGGGTCGCGCCGACTTCCAGGTGAAGATCCGGGGCCACCGGATCGAGTTGGGCGAGATCGAGACAACGCTCGAGGCCGTGCCGGGGATCCGACAGGCCGTCGTCCTCGCCCGCGAGGACAATCCGGGCGATGTGCGGCTGGTGGCCTATGTCACCGCCGAAGGTGCAGTCGACGAGGCCGCGCTGAAGGCCCAGCTTGCAGACCACCTTCCCGAGGTCATGGTTCCCGCCCATATCCTGCGGCTCGAGTCCATGCCGCTGACCCCCAACGGCAAGGTCGACCGCAAGGCCCTGCCCTCGCCTTCCGCTGCCCCGGTCGCCGCGGAACGGACGATCGTGGCCCTGGAAGGCGGGGTCGAGGAAACCATCGCCACCGTCTGGGCGCGGGTTCTGGGCGTGCCGCAGGTCGGCCGTTCGGACAACTTCTTCACCCTGGGCGGGCATTCGCTTCTGGCGGTGCAGGCCCATCGCGAGATGAAGGTCGCGCTGAACTCGGACCGGATCGCAATTACCGACATCTTCCGTTTTCCGGTTGTCTCGGCACTGGCCGCCCATATCGGCAAGCTGGTGCCCTCGGCTGCGCCCCCGCCTGCCGCCGCTCCGGCCCCGGACAGCTCGGCCGACATCCGGATGGACGCGATGGCCCGCCGCCGCGCCATGCGCGAGGCGCGGGAGAAGGCATTGGGGTAAGCGCGATCGACCGGCTCCGCTCAGTTGCAGCGGCGCTGTCCGCGATCTTCCCCGCCGGAACCGGCACCGCGGTCGAAGCGATTGTGCCCGGCCCGTCCATTGACGACCTTTGGCCGGACGAACTCCACGCCATGCGTGGGGCGGTTCCCGGGCGCCTGTCCGAATTCCAGGCCGGTCGCAGGGCCGCTCGGCGTGCGCTGGCCGCCCTGGGCCTGCCCCCGGTCGCGCTCCCTATGGGACAGGACCGCGCGCCGATCTGGCCACCTGGCATCTGCGGCTCGATCGCCCATGCCAGCAGTCTCGCCGTCGCGGTGGTCAGCCGGAGCGGTGCGGTTGGGGTAGACCTGGAAGAGGATGCGGCGCTTGATCCCGACCTTTGGTCCACGATCTGCAGCGACCGGGAAATGGACCGGCTGCCACTGGCCGACCGCGGACTGTACCTGCGCCGGATCTTCGCGGCCAAGGAAGCCGTCTTCAAGGCACAGCGGGCAGAGAACCGGGTGATGTTCGGCTTTGAAGCGGTGGAAGTGACCCTTGTCGAAACTGGCTTCGATGCCCAATTCCTGTCCGAGTGTGGTGCCTTTCCAGCCGGGTCCAAAGTGCATGGCGCACTGGTTCCGGTCGCAGGCATGATCCTGGCAGGAGTGTTCGCATGAACAACGCGCGGCGCAATCTTCTGATCGCGAGCCTTGCTTCCGTCGCCGTGGGCACGGGCTTTGCATGGTATCTGACCCGCCCGCCTTCAGCCGCTTCCGTCCGCGCCCGGCTTGCCGGAAGCCTGCCGTCGCCAGAACGCGGACTGTCGGTCTTTCACCTTGGCCACAGCCTGGTCAATCGCGACATGCCGGCGATGCTGGCCCAGCTTGCCCCGCCCGGTCATCACTACCACAGTCAGCTTGGCTGGGGGGCCACATTGAAGGGTCACTGGGGCGATGCCGAGATCGGTGGCTTCGAGATGGAGAATGCACATTCCCGCTACCGTTCGGCCCGCGAGGCGGTTTCCAGCGGTGAATATGATGCCCTGATCCTGACCGAGATGGTCGAAATCCGCGACGCCCTGCGCTACTTCGACAGCGCAAAATACCTTTCCCTCTGGGTAAAGGAGGCCGTTGCTGCCCGGCCGGATGTGCGGATCTATCTCTACGAAACCTGGCATAACCTCGACGACCGGGAAGGCTGGCTTCACCGCATTGACCGCGACCTGGATCTCTACTGGCTCTCAAGGCTGCTTGGCCCGTCCCTTTCGGACTTGCCGGAGACGGCGAATATCCACCTGATTCCGGCCGGACAGGTGCTTGCCTCCTTTGTCCGGCAAGTGGAAGCACGGGGCGGGGTTGGCAACGTGGCGGACCGTTCAGACCTTTTCGCCCGGACGGCGGACGGCAGCATCGACCCGATTCATCTGAATGATCTTGGGAACTATCTGGTCGCCCTTGTCCACTACACCGTGCTTTACCACCGCAACCCGACAGGTTTGCCACATGCGCTGCTGCGGGCCGATGGCACTCCGGCAGTGGCACCGGCGGAAGAGACGGCCAGGCTCATGCAGGAAGTCGCCTTTGACGTGGTTCGGGCTGGCGGTTTTTCCGGCATCGCCGCCTGAAATCCGCGAAACCACAATCCGTGGTTGTGGAATTTGCGATCAAAGTGACGCATCCGCCGATCAGCGACGAAAAAACTGCAGATTGCGCTTTTCGTTCCTTCGCCTTGGAAATACTCTGTAGACGACCACAAGCGCGCCCGCCGCGCCCGTGCTGTATAGGGGATGTCTAATGTCATTGGCTCGTCGATTGATCGCAGTTCTCTTCCTGGTTCCGTTCATGGGCCTTGCAGCCTCGGCCCAGGAGTACAAGCTCAGGGCCGGCGATGTGCTGCAGATCGAAGTGCTTGAGGATGCGACCCTCAACCGCTCGGCCGTCGTCCTGCCGGACGGACGGATTTCCATGCCGCTCGCCGGCACGGTGCAGGTCGCCGGACGGACCATTGCCGAAGTCCAGAGCGAACTCTCCAGCCGCCTTGCAGGGGGCTTCGCGACCGCGCCGACGGTTTTCGTCAGTGTCGGAACGCTGGCAGAACGCACAGTTGCAAGCCCGCGGACCATCGACATCTTCGTGCTTGGGGCAGCCAACGCACCCGGCAAGATCGAGGTTTCGCCGGGTACCACCCTGCTGCAGGCCATCGCCCAGGCGGGTGGGCTTTCGCCCTTCGCGGCGAAGAAGCGCATCCAGCTGCGTCGGGTTGACAAGGCGGGCAACGAAAACGTCTATCGCCTGAACTTCGACGCTATCGAAAACGGTGAAGCGGCTGGCGGGACCACCCGTCTGGCCGATGGAGACGTCATCGTCATTCCGCAGCGCAAACTCTTCGAGTAAGCCCGGGATATGCGCCGTTTCGGGCTGACCACTGGGGGATTGGTCTCCGTAGTTGCTGGCATGATGCCATTCGGGGTTCAGGCCCAGGATGGCGGCATGCTGCTGACCTTCGGTCTAGAGAACCGTATCGAGATCGTTGGAAACTCCAGTCTCGCTGTTCCTGCCGGCGGAACCAGCGTGGCGAATGTCACCGCCCTGTCCTTCGGCTTCCTGTCGGAGACAGAGCTTAACCGGCTGGAGTTCAACCTCTCTGGGGCCCTGATCGTCGAGAACCCTGACGACTCGTCGGATACCGAGATCGACTTTGGGCGTACTGCGATGACCTTCGGCTACCGCCGCGAGGTTCCTGCTGCCCTGTTCGAAATCACGGGCAACCTGCGCTCGGACGATGTCGGCGCCTTTGACGGCGACCTCGGGGATGCCGATGCCGAAGGGACGCAGACGACCTATGGCCTCGCGACCAGGCTTGAGGTCGGCCGCACGTCGCCGCTGGGTTTCGCCATCGGCGCCGGGTTTGACGTGAACGAATACGACGACACCGTCGACCCCGATCTTGAAGACACCAAGGAAGCGCGCGCCGACATGGCGGCGATCCTGCGTTTCTCGGAAGTGACCACCGGTCGGCTTGGCCTGCGCTATTCGCGGCGCGAGGAAGACGACCTTGGCACCACAGTGACCGAAACGATCGGCGCAACTGCAGGCCTGCAGTACGCTGTTTCGCAGCGTCTTGACCTGGGTATCGAACTTGGCCTGGTTCAGATCGATACCGAAAACGCAGGGCTTGTCGAACGCTCCGAAGGCCCGGAAGGGCGGATCCGGCTGGATTACGACATGCCGGTTGGCACGGCTGCGGCTGAACTGCGCGTTGCAACAAGCGATGACGAAGGTGAACGGGTGACCTTCGAGGTCAGCCGCGCGCTCGAGCTTCCCACCGGTTCCCTTTCGGCGCGCCTTGGCGTGACGAATGCCGATCCGACCGGCACCGATCTGGTCGGGGCGATTGATTGGGTGCACAACCGGCCGGACGGCAGCATTGGCATCAGCCTTGAACGGACGGTCCGCTACAACGCCGACGATGATGAATCCGTTTCGGGAACGACCTTCTCGCTCCGTTGGTCCCAGCAGGTGAACGACCGTTCGCAGCTGTCGCTGAATATGTCCTATGCCCTCGAAGACGCCGCGTCCGAACGGATCGAACAAACCGGCTTTGGCGCGGTTTACAGCCACCAGCTGACGGCAGACTGGAACCTCAACACCGGGGTTGGCTACCGGATCCGGAACGATGCTGACGGTCATGCCGAATCGCCGAACGTTTTCATCTCGCTCAGCCGCGATTTCGAATTCCGTCCCTGAAGCGCACCGCCTGACCCGCCTTGGGTCAGGTACGGCCGACCGGCGGGGTTCCGTCCCACAGAACGTCGGGCTTCCCCTTGCCGGCCACTTGGCGCAAGGCGTGGCCGATCAGGTCCCGCAGGAACCGCTGCGGTTCGTTTGACGGACGGCGATGCAGCAATCGCCGCGTGCGCGAGATCGCTGCGCCCGCAAGATGCGCAAGTGTCGCCAGAACCGCATAGCCAGGACCGCCCGCCTTGCGGAAATAGCGCCAGCGGCTGTCAAACCAGTAGCCAGGCACCCTGACCCAGCTCTTCATCCCGGTCGAGACCGAACCGATATGTTCGACCCGGCTTTCCCGCACGAAATGCGTGGCCCATCCTGCTTCGGCCGCGCGCCGGCAAAGATCGGTTTCCTCGAAATACAGGAAGAAATTCTCGTCGAAGAGGCCAACCTTCTGAACGACCTCTTCGCGCATCATCATGCTTGCTCCGGCAAGCCATTCGACCGGACCGCTTGCGTCTGGCACCCCGATCGGAACCTTGCGATGCGCCAGCAGGCGCGAGATCGGACCCGTGCGGGCTGAGATTTCGAATTCCGACGCGACCGATGGAAAACGGAAACAGGTCACATGCGGGTCACCCTCGGGCCCATGGATGTAACTTCCCACCATGCCGACCCGGGGATGCGACTGCAGGTAATCGCGCAATTGCACGATGGCATCCGCAGCCGGGAATGCATCCGAATTCAGGATATAGACGAAGTCCGGGCGCGACCCGTCCGGCAAACCGGCCCGGATGCCAAAATTGTTCCCGGCCCCGAAGCCGCCATTGCGACCAGCCTGCAGCACGCGGATCCTGGGATGCGCAGCAAGCGCCGTCCGCATCGCCTCAAACGACCCGTCGCCCGAGTCGTTGTCCACCACCGTAATCGCCCCCGGCACCCCGTCCATCGCGGCCTCGGCCGACAGGGCTGCGCGGATGGTCATATCGGCCGTGCGCCAGTTCAGAAGGACGGTCAGAACCGTCGGGCCCTCGCTGCGATCCGTCACCAAACACCTACCCTCATTCCTGGTCCCGCCGCAAAGCAACGGCATGCCGCGTAAGCGACGGCAGAATCAGGATACAGTCCAGATACCGACGCGCCAGCCGTCGCGGATTGCTCAGCATCCGCCACACCCATTCGGCCGCCAAACGACGCACCCATTTCGGCGCCCGCGTCTGGTGGCCGGCTATGAAATCGAGACCTGCCCCGATCGAGACAAAGCCAAGCCCGGGGTGCCGCGCCAATCCTCGCGCCGCGAGGATCTCCTGTTTCGGCGCGCCGAGCGCCAGAAAGCAGATCCGCGCACCCGAAGCCGCGATGGTATCCAGCATCCGGTCGGCCTCCGGCCCCTCCGGGTCAAAGCCGAAGGGAGGCGCCACTTGTGCGGCAACCCTCAGCCCCGGATGGGCGACCTCCAACCTTTCGGCCGCCAGGGCCAGCACGGGTTCGGTCGAACCGAGAAACCCGATCGGAACGCCCTTTGCCACCGCCAGACCTACCAGCGGTTCGATCAGTTCCGATCCGGGCACCAGTCGCACATCCGGGCGCCCGGCAAGCCGTGACAGCCACACGATCGGGTTGCCATCCGCCACCACATGGCTGTGCGCGGCATAGGCCCGGAAGAAGCGAGGGTCACGACGCATCTTGACCGCATGATCCAGGTTCAGGGTCGCAATGGCAAAGCCCTGCGCTGCATCAAGGCAGGTTGCGATATCCGACAGCAATCCGGGCTGGTCCGGAATATTGACCAGCGTCAGCGGGTTCGCCGGATCATGCCGGGGCGCTGAACCGCCCGAAGCCGAAGTCCCGATCATGTCTTTTTCAAAGGCCTATGCAAAACCGAACCACATCTCCCTGCACCGAACCGGTTGCTTTGTCTACGCCCCGACGCGGGTATTTCATGCCGCCGGCAACGGACCCGCAGCACAAGCCATTGATCTGCATTGTAATTGCCTGATCTGTTTCCATGGCGGCACAAGTTAATGCACAGGTCTTGGGAAAGCCTTTCGCTTGATCCCCCCCGGGATATCGTCCAGCTTCCGCTCACGGACCGGGATTGGGACTACGGACAGCATGGCCATCTTCGACCTCAGCGTGATCATCCCGGCCCATAATGAGGAGGCCTGGCTTGACCGTTGCCTGACGGCGCTTCTTGCGCAGGACGAGACCGCGACCGGAGTGGAGGTGATCGTGGTCGCCAATGCCTGCCGTGACCGCACGGTTGCCATCGCGGAAAGCTACATCCCTCAAGCCGAAAGCCGTGGCTGGGCGATGCGGGTGATCGATCTGCAGGAGGGGGGCAAGCTTCTGGCGCTGAACGCCGGCGATCAGGCCGCACAGGGCAGAAGCAGGCTTTATCTCGATGCAGACATTGCCTGCGATCCGGCACTGGTCGGTCAGATCCGCCAGGCGCTGTCCGGCGACGCTCCGCGATACGCGACCGGAACCCTGGCCATCGCCCCAGCAAAGTCCTGGGTCACCCGGGCCTATTCTTCCGTCTGGTGCCGCCTGCCCTTTGTCGAAAGCGGTGCTGTCGGGGCGGGGCTCTTTGCGGTCAACCCGGCTGGCCGTTCGCGCTGGGGGCAATTCCCGCCCATCATTTCGGACGACACTTTCGTGCGCCTGCACTTTGCGCCGGATGAACGCATCGAAGTTCCCGCCCGCTATCACTGGCCCATGGTCGAGGGCTTCGCGAACCTTGTCCGGGTCCGTCGCAGGCAGGATGCCGGGGTGGCAGAGCTGCACCGGCTTTACCCGGCCCTCTTCCAAAACGAGGCCAAAGCCCCACTGACGATGTCCCGACTTCTGGCCATCGCGGCCCGGGCTCCGCTCGGCTTTGCGATCTATCTGCTGGTCCATGTGGCGGTCCGCCTGCGCCCGGCAACAAGCGCATGGACACGCGGACGCTAGTCATGTCAGGCAAAGCCAGAAGCGAGGGACCAGAATCGTGACAGCGTCGGACATGCAGCAGGGGCCGATCGCCTATCTGACCGGGGATTATCCCAAGGTTTCGCACACGTTCATCCTGCGGGAAGTCGAAGGCCTGCGGGCGGCGGGGCTTGAGGTCCTGACCTGCTCCATCCGCAAACCTTCGGCATCCGATTTTCCGGGCATAGAGGAGCAGAAGGCGCTGGCCGAAACCTTCTATGTCAAGGCTGCAGCGACAAATCCGGTCCGCTTGCTTCTGACCCATGCGCGCCTTCTGGCCCGCGCGCCCGGCCGCTGGTTCCGGACCCTGGGTCTTGCCATCCGGACCCGAGCACCGGGCCTCAAAGCCCTGCTCTGGCAACTCTTCTATTTTGCCGAGGCCGGGGTGCTGGCCGAACACCTGCGCCAACGCGGTGTGCGGCACCTGCACAACCACTTCGGCAATTCAAGCTGTTCGGTTGCCATGCTGGCATCGTCCCTGTCCGAGATCCCGTTCAGCTTCACCGAACACGGCCCGGCGATCTTCTTCGAGGTCAAGGACTGGGCGCTTAGCGAAAAGATCGCCCGCGCCAAGTTTGTCGTCGCCATCAGCCATTTCTGCCGGTCGCAGCTCATGCTTTTCTCGCGGCCCGCGGATTGGGACAAGATTGCCATCGTCCATTGCGGGGTCGAAGTCACAGCCTACGGAAACCACCCGCGCGAAGGATTTGGCAAACGCATCGCCTTCGTCGGGCGGCTTGACCCGGTCAAGGGCGCGCTCTTGCTGGTCGAAGCGATGGCCCAGGTCCTGCGGACCCATCCCGACGCGACGCTGTCCCTCGCCGGTGACGGCCCGGCACGCGCTCCTGCCGAGGCGCGGGCCCGCGCCCTGGGGATCGAGGGCGCCGTCCACTTTCTGGGCTACCTGAGCCAGGGCCAGGTGGCCGAACTCCTTGACCAGTCCGACATGCTGGTCCTGCCGTCCTTTGCCGAGGGCCTGCCCGTCGTCTACATGGAAGCGCTTGCCAGCCGCATTCCGGTTGTCGCAAGCCGCGTCGCCGGGGTTCAGGAACTGGTCGAGGACGGGGTCACCGGCTACACCGTGCCGCCGGGCGACGTGGTAAGCCTCGCCGACCGGATCGCGCGCCTGATGTCCGATCCGGCGTTGGCCCTTTCCATGGGCAAGGCCGGGCGCCATGCGGTCGAACGCGATTTCGACATCCGCAACGAAACGCTCTGGCTGGCAGAGCTTTTCCGGAATGGCGGCGCGGGCGGACGGCTTCGGCCCTGATCCATCCGGTTACCGAACGACCCGGGGGTTGGCTCAGCTGTCCTCGAACCGGGTTGGCTGAACATTGGGAAGTCGTTGGGCAATTTCGGCTTCCAGTGCGTCCAGCAGTTCGAACCGCCGACGGTACATCGGCCGCTTGTTCGGCTTGATCGTCGCCTCGTCGCGGCGTTCCTTCGCCAGCGGAAGCTGGAAGAAATCCTTGTCCACCGCAACGCCACCGCGGTCGAGCCAGATCTCGTCGTAGTTCTGGCTGGTTTTCACGGCACCCCGGAAATAGGGATGACGATGATGCCGCGCCGCATCCGACACAGCCCACAGCTCGCTGACTTCAAGCGTACGGCACAGCATCTTGAAGGCCTCAAGCAGCAGATCGCGCGGACGAAGCCCGTGGATCAGTTTGGTCAGCGTGCGGTAGGTTTCCAGCATGTCGTCGCGGTTGCGCCCCTGGATGCCGCCGATCCAGGCCGTCAGCCGCCCGTCCGCCTCGCGCCGGAACGAAAAGGCTATCGAGAAGGCGCGGAAGCTGTCGATGAACAGGTTCAGCGTCAGCCCGCCCTCGCGCAGGAACCAGACCGGCTGATCCAGTACCAGCCGCAAGCCCGGCATCAGCTCTCCCAGATCGGCAAGCACCAGACGTTCGTCGCTGTCAAAGTCGAACGGAGGTCCAAGCGTGTCGATCACCTGGTAATGCGCGATGATGCGCCGGAGCCTTTCGCCCGCATCGAACGAAGCCGACAGATAGGGCCAGGACAGTGCCCCGATCATCTGGGGGTAGTTGCGGGTGATCCGCTCCAGTGCGCTGCCCGCAGGCGGCTCCAGAATTTGCGCTGCAAGCGGCCATTCCCGCATCCCGGTCACGACCAGCCGCGCCTGTAGCAGCAGCGCGCCCGGAGAGAAGCCTGGAAAGATGCGGCGCGCGACCGGAATAAGCGACATTCGTCCTGAAAAAGCCATGCGTTTCGATCCTGTCACTTGTATTCGATCAGGCCCGCACGGCGGCGGAACAGGCGGTTCAGCCGATAATGCAGGGCGCCCAGCGCTTCGGGAAACTTGCCAAGCGTCGTGAAGAAGGCCCGCTCCCATCCCAGCTGTCGGCTCAGCCGCAGGACCTGCAACGGATAGGCCATGAGCAGAAGGCCTGCCCAGGGCGTCACCACCAGGCCGAGAAGGGTCACCACAGGCAAAACCGCTCCCCAGGCAAGAGCGCGGCGGGTTTCACGCACCCAGTGGTATTCCGGGGCAGATCCATGCATGGCCGCCCCTTCGGCAAAGGCGTGGCCTGCACGGCGGCTGCGCTTCCACCATTGCCCGAAGCGGGTCATCGCCGCGTCATGCAGTGTCATTTCCCGGCCAATCCGCCATATGGTCCAGCCCTCCCGGCGAAGGCGCAGGCAAAGCTCGGGCTCTTCGCCCGCGATCAGGCTTTCATCAAAACCGCCGACCGCTGCGACAGCCCCCGTCCGCATGACCGCATCGCCGCCGCATGCCTTGGCCTGTCCGACGGGCGTGTCCCATTCGGCATCGCACAACCGGTTATAGACCGAAGCTTCGGGATACCGCTCGCGCCGTCGGCCGCAGACGACCGCCACCCCCGGGTTCTCTTGCAGAAAATCAATCGCGGCCGCTGCCCAGCCCGGCCCCAGGACACAGTCCCCGTCCAGAAACTGCACGAACTCCGGCTGCGCTTCTTGCATCAGCGCCGCAAAACCTGCGTTGCGGGCCCGCGCCGCGGTAAAGGGCAGACTCATGTCCAGCGCGACGACACGCGCCCCCGCGGCCCGCGCTGCCGCAACGCTGCCGTCGGTCGAGCCGGAATCGACATAGACCACCGGCTTCATCCCCTCGGGCAGCGAGCCAAGGCAGGCAACCAGCCGATCGCCTTCATTGCGACCGATCACTACTGCGCCGATGCGCGGCAGCGCGGCCGCGTCCGCCGTCGGGGCTTTCAAACCGGCGCTGTTATCCGTCATTCCGCCTAACTTCACCAAACGTCCCGTCTTCCAAGACCAAACTGCCAATCGTCGCCTAGTAAACTTCTCTCAAACCTGCACGGCAAGGGATTTGCCTTGCCGCCAAGACCGGATACAACTCTTCATCCTCTGTACACCCGAACAGGTCGGGATGCCCAACTTATTCGCCTATTTCGCATTGCTCGCCTGGCCCATAGTGGCGCTCGTGCTGTTCCGAGCTCTGCCGCTGCAGAAGGCGCTTGTCTGGACGGTTATGGGCGGGTACCTGCTGCTGCCCTCGGCCACCCACATGAAGATACCGCTCATCCCGGCATTTGATCGGGTGTCGATCGTCTCGCTTTCGGCCTTGGTGCTTTGCCTGATCTATGCCCCCAAGTCGAAGGACCAGCTGCCTGCTGGCCGGGGTTTCGGTCGCGCAGTGATCATCACTCTCTTGGCCACCGCGGTGTTCGTGCCGGCGTTGACGGTCAGTTTCAATACCGAACCACTCTTCTTCGGCCGAAGGTATATTCCCGGCCTGACAGTAAAGGACGCCGGCAGCCTGATCATCCAGTCCGGTCTCACCCTGGTGCCCTTCTGGCTTGGCCTGCGATACCTGAACAACCATGAAGGGCATCTGGCTCTGCTGCAGGCGTTTGTGATCTCGGGAGTCTTCTACACGTTTCCCGCATTGCTAGAGATCCGGATGAGCCCGCAGTTGCATGTCTGGATCTACGGATTCTTTCAGCATGACTTCATCCAGCATGTCCGGCTTGGAGGATTCCGCCCGGTCGTTTTCCTCAGACACGGCCTGCTTTTGGGCATCTTCCTTTGCGCAGCGACCTTGTCGGCCCTTACGCTCTACAAAGAAGCGCGCCGGACCGGAGCGACGGCCTTCGGCTGGTTCTTCGCCGCGCTTTGGCTTCTCTTGGTTCTATTTCTGTCCAAGAACCTCGGCGCTCTGGCGATCGGAATCGTTCTTTCTTTCTTCATCCTGTTCACCGGTCGGAGGCTGCAGATGGTCTTTGCCGTGGCGGTCGCGGGCGTCGTCCTCCTTTACCCCCTGGTGCGCGGCGCAGGCTGGTTCCCGGTCGACACGATTCTTGAACAGGTCGAAGCCATTGATTCCGACCGTGCCAGTTCCCTGCGCTTCCGTTTCGTGAACGAAGAGGCGCTTCTGGAACGTGCGAATGAAAAGCCGCTCTTCGGCTGGGGAAGCTGGGGACGGAACCAGATATTCGACCCGGTGACCGGCGACATGCAAAGTGTGACCGACGGCGCCTGGGTGATCTACATCGGGACAGACGGCTGGATCGGCTACCTTGCCCTGTTTGGCCTGTTGACCTTGCCGATCGTCTTCTATGCGCTCTACCGCCGATCTCTGGGGATGTCCTTTGCAACCCAGGGCCTGGTTCTCGTGCTCTGCAGTGCCCTGATCGACCTCATCCCGAACAGCGGCCTCGTGACCTATGTCTGGCTCATGTCCGGAGGAATCGCCGGCTATGTTCTCTGGAAGCCCGCGGCGACAGAACATAGCCTGGATAAGACCACCCCAGGTCCTGTCACCGAAGGCCTTGTCCTTGCACCCGCCACGCAGCCGGCCCCGGCCTCCTGGCTCATGCGACCGGCAAGTGAATCAAGTACACGGCGTGCCCGACGCAACGATCAGTCGGGCCAGACCTGACTTGCCTTGGCGCCTTTGGTCAACCGGACGGCTACCGCGGCCTCAGGTCATTCCGACCGCTTCAGGTGCGCTGGCGTCCCCGGAAACCATGCGCCGGAACACCGCGTTGGTCGCAAGCAGCTCGTCATAGGTCCCTTGCGCCAAGAGCCGGCCACGTTCCATCAGGAAGATCGTGTCGCAGGTCATCACCGTTGAAAGCCGGTGCGCGATCAGGACAATCGTCTTGTCCGACCGGATCCGCTGCACCGCATCCATGACGACGCGTTCTGTGACATTGTCCAAGGCAGACGTTGCCTCGTCCATGATCAGCATGGTCGGGTCACGGTAAAGCGCGCGCGCGATCCCGATCCGCTGCCGTTGGCCGCCAGAAAGCCGGACCCCGCGCTCACCGACCACGGTCTGATAGCCCTGCTGCAACTCAGAAACGACGAAATCGTGCAATGCGGCGGTGCGGGCCGCCTTCTCGACCGCTGCCATATCGATCTCGTCCTTCGGCACACCAAAGGCGATGTTCGAGGCGACTGTGTCGTCCGTCAGAAAGATCGATTGCGGCACATAGCCCAGCGTCTTCTGCCAGGCGCGAACCGAGCTGCCTTTCACAGGGATGCCGTCGACGCGAAGCTCACCCGCATCGGGATCCAGCAGACCCAGCATGAGGTCAACCAGGGTCGTCTTCCCGGCCCCTGTGCCTCCGACAATGCCAACAGTGGTTCGGGCGGGAATCGTCAGGGACAGATCATGGATCGCCGCCCGGTTTGCGGTCGGATAGGCAAAGCTGACATGTGACAGTTCCAACTGGCCCTGCAATGGCAGTTCTGCCGTCGATCCGGCCAGTTCCGCCGGTTCGGCTGGCGCCTGGGAAAAGTCCGTCACGATGGCATCAAGGACAGACGTAGCTCCGCGGATAGAGCTCATGCCATGGTATATCGCCTGCAACGAAGGCAGTAGCCGCATCGTCGAATAGGCGATGACGCCCAACGTGGGCACAATGTTTGAGATATCGCCACCGCTGCGCACCAGCAGCACCAGGATCAGCGCCAGGAGTGTCCCGAAACTCAGCGCTTCAAGTGCGAACCGAGGCATTTCTCCCATCAGGCCGATCTTGGCACTGGCGCGGGCCGAACGGTTCGCCGCAGCAGAATAGGCGCTTAGGTAGTTGGCTTCCTTGCCCAGAACCTTGACGTCCTTGATCCCGCCTGTTGATTCCTGGGCGACTTTGAACCTTTGCCCAAGCGCGTTCATCATGTCTTCGCCGGCCCTCCGCAGGCCGCCGCGGAGCCACAGGTAGATCAGCGCATAGGCCGCTCCGAGCACGCCGCCGCAAAAGAGCGTGACAAGCGGGTCGACGAACAACAGGAAGGCCAGGATCGATACGACCAAAATCAAGTTGGCAATCATTCGAAGGGCAGGCCATATGACCCGCATCACCACGCCATCGACCTCACTCAGGACGTTCTTGCCGATTTCGGAACTGTTGCGTTCAAGAAACCAGGTATAGGGCTGGCGCAGATAAGCCCCCAACAACCGGCACGAGATGGAATAGCCGCGCATGGCCGCATAAATGCTAGTTGCGTACGAGCCCGCGGCCTTGACCGCGATGCCCGCCATCACCACCACAAAGACCATGAACGATACGACCAGCTGAAAGCTGAAGGTGCTTTCGAAGCCGAAGGTCTTGTAGGCGAAGACTAGAACCGCGTTTGATTCGATCGCACCCGGGGCGGCCAGGACATTCAGCAGCAAAAGTACGGCTGACATCCCCAGGACTTCGGCACAGGCAACCAGGACCATGACCCCGGTCAGCAACCAGAACTGCCGACGTTCGCGTGGATCAAGCAACGTGAAAATCTTGCGGTAGACTTCTAACACCAGAGCGCCCCAAAGACAGTAAGCACCAGACTATGGTGCTGCGAATGGACAAAAGAAAGGCAATCCTCAAGCAGAATTCTGCATCGCCGCAAGCCGCTCCGGGTATTTTCTTGCCCGCCGCAGGTGACCTCGATTCCACGATCCGGGCCCCGCGTGCGACGCACCAGGAACCGGTGGCTGACGCCCCTAACAGTCAGGTCTCGGCCTATCGCGTTGCTGCCCGGGAATTCCCGAAAACACATCTTCATCTCAACCTTGCCCAATTTCTGCCACGCATAGCGGGCAGCGTGAGCTTGTGTTTCGCGGGGGAGTTGAGGGACATGGTCGCAGGGATGGTTTTCGTTGCTGTCATTGTCGGGATGGTTGCCGCGACTGTCGGTGCGGTGCTGGACCTTCCGACCTGGGCCATGATCATCGCCTATCCGGTTGCCGGATCGCTTTCGTTGCTCCTGGTGGCCGCTCATTGGTCGATTCGCGAAAATGGTCTCGTGCGCGAAGACTCCCTGGTCAGCCTGAATTCTGGCAACGACATCCGCGTCAACTGAGTTTCGCGCAGCAACCTGCACTCCCTCTACCATCGGCGATGAACAACGGTTGGGCCGCCAGCGGCTAAGCCAACTTCCGCCAATGCGCGTACAAAGCAAAAACGCCATGTAAGTCGGGCGCAATTTCTCAACTCGACGCAACGATTTGTAAAGCATAAGCTTCGATACTTAGGGGAACGGCCACAAGGCAGAAGCCTGGGCCCAGGAGAAGCAGATGTTCGTGGGGGTACTGCTTATTGCGATGATGACCGGGGCCGCAGCGACGGCCACGCTCGTCGTCCTGAAGTATCCCTTCTGGATTGCGCTACTCGCCTACCCGGTTGTCGGAAGCACCGTTCTGCTGCTTGGCCTGGTGCTCGTTGGCCTGATCCGCTGGTTTACCAGCGACCCGACCGCGACCGGCTCTCACTTCCCGGTCGCGCGCAGCACCACACCGACGGTGGCCAACAATATCTTGAAGTCGGTCACGAACGACAAGTTGCGCTCGTAATCGGCATCGAAATCAGCGCGCTGCGCGAAGGTCGACATGTTGCGATCCGAAATTTGCCAGGTGCCGGTCAGACCCGGGCGCACTGCATAATAGGCAGTGCCGGGATACATGGGCTGCTGCTCGGGCAGCATCGGGCGCGGCCCGACCAGGCTCATGTCGCCGACAAGCACATTCCAAAGCTGCGGCAGCTCGTCGAGCGAGCTCTTGCGCAGGAACTGACCAAAAGCCGTGATCCGGGGGTCGGAGGAAAGCTTCTGATAGGCCTCCCACTCCAGCCGCGCGGCATCGTTCTTCGCAAGGTACTCGGCAAGACGCGCTTCGGCGTTCGGCACCATCGTGCGCAGTTTCCAAAGCTTGAAGGTCCGCCCGCCACGCCCGACCCGGTCCTGCACGAAGAATGGCGAATGCCCGCCAGCTTTCAGAACAGCAATGAGAACCAGCAGAACAGGAAGGATGATCGGCAGCGCTAGGACGACGCAGGTCACGTCCAGCCACCGCTTCATCGTGCGCCGGTAGAACCGGTGCTCTCGCGGCAAATGCCATCCATCCCGTACCGACACCGGCGAATGGCCAAATTTCTGATCGCCGATCCTAGTACGTACGTCCATCTGCAACGCCTCCACTCACAGCACCAATCGTAAAGCGCAAATTCCAACCCACACCGGCTACGCCGGGGTGCTAATTCTTACTGTCTACGGGGTCCGGCGGGTCTCGCCTTGTCCTTTGATGTTCTACCATTTGGCTTGCTGCAGAGCAATGTGCCCGGAATGCCGCAGGAAACCAAAAGTGGTTCCATTTCATAGAGTTACACGCTTAGGTTGTACCCGCTTTCGCATTGTTAACGTAGTTTTCGCGCGGGCTTGCCTTGGTCGAGCAGCGGCCGACTTTGCAAAGACGTGGCATCAAT
This sequence comes from Tabrizicola sp., assembly GCA_016792685.1. Taxonomy (GTDB): domain Bacteria; phylum Pseudomonadota; class Alphaproteobacteria; order Rhodobacterales; family Rhodobacteraceae; genus Tabrizicola. The sequence continues at coordinate 26,783 of JAEULQ010000115.1, forward strand.
CCGCCGAACCTCCATGTTTTGGCCACATTTTCCTTGAGTTTTCCTCGGTTGGCAGCTTCGGAGACTTGCCCTTGGGTCACACAGCCCCCGGCAAGCCCGGCAAAATCGCCGCCGAAACCGGATGGCAATTATGCGGAAATACGAAACGGTGAATTTTTCGTTAAAGTGATCGCATCACAACAGTTTGGCGAACCAGGCCCTAGGGCTAGTCTCCTAACGGTAGTTCCACGGCCGATATTGATTCGCGTTAAGCGCGAAACAGGGGCCTGCTGGCCTGGGAACGACGCAGTGCGACCAGCATGACCAGAATCGGTCCGGGCAACTCCAGCAGCCAGTTCATCCGGAATCCTCCAAACCACAGGCCGATCAGTTCGTCGACGTGATGAAAGCTCGTCGCGCGTATCAGGACGAAGAGCGACACGAAGAACAGCCCAAGCAAGGCCGGCCACAGCCGAACCAAAAGCCCCCGCAACAGAAGCAGCAATGCCGCAAGCACGGTGAGGCAGAACAGCCCTGCGCCAATGATGAACCAAAGCTGCACCTGCCCGCGCACTTCGTACCAGCCGTTAGCCTTGGCGTGGCACCGGCCGAAGGCGGTGAAGAAAGATTGCAGATCCAGTTGCTTGTTCACGGCCAGGAACAGCATGAGCACGGCCGCAATACGCCAGAAGATCCTCTCGCGGCGCATGTCGCTATCTGTCCCGGTCAGGGCGCGGGCTGCAAAGACGGCAGCCAGCCCTGCCGCAACATAAACCGCGACCGTAACCCAGCCCATGAAATGGTTGTCCCCGAGCTTCGGGCTCCAGTCGGTCAAGGCGCAGGTCAGGGCTCTGTTCACATCGCCCCCGCGTGACCGGACAGGCACTGGGCCGGACAGAGCATCACGACTTCTCGCTGCGAGCGTAGATATCCTCGTAGCGGATGATGTCGTCCTCGCCCAGATAGGCGCCGGTCTGGACCTCGATCAGGACAACAGGAACCTTGCCCGGATTTGCCAGTCGGTGAACCGCGCCCAGCGGCACATAGACCGACTGGTTCTCGCTCAGAAGCTTGACGTCATCGCCCACCGTCACCTGAGCAGTCCCTGAAACGACAATCCAGTGTTCGGCCCGGTGGATGTGGCTTTGCAGGCTCAGCGCCGCGCCCGGCTTGACCACGATACGCTTCACCTGGAACCGGTCCGCCAGGGCCAGGGTCTCGAACCAACCCCAGGGCCGATGGTCGCGCGGAAAGACTTCGGCCTGACGCACCGACTTCGCCTTCAGTTGGGCCACAGCCTCTTTCACGTCCTGAGTGCGTGACCGGTCGGCCACCAGGACCGCATCCGGCATGGCGACAACGACCAGGTCCTGCAAGCCGATCCCCACGACATGCTGACCCTCGACTTCCGACCGCAGCAGCGTTCCGGCACAGTCGATCGCCGTGACTGCGCCTTGTGTGACCAGGCCTTTGCTGCCCGGCCGTTCGCCGCCATTCTCCCGCCAGACGGCCGCCCAGTCGCCAAGGTCTGACCAGGCCGCTCCCAGTGGCACGACTTCGATGTTCCGGGCCTTCTCCATCACCGCGAAGTCGATCGAGATATCGCGCGCTTGCGACCAGGGCGCTTCGGCCAGACGCACGAAGTCCAGATCTTGCCGAGCACCTTGAACGGCATCGGTCACCGGCTGGACCAGATCATCGGCATGCGCTTTGAAGGCGGCGATCAGCGTGCCGACCGCCATGAGGAAAATACCGGCATTCCAAAGGTAGCGGCCGTCGGCAAGCATGGCCTCAGCCCGGTCCAGGGCCGGCTTCTCGACAAAGCGCTGCACCTTTTGCGGCGCGCTCCCTTGCGGAGCCGTTGGCAGTTCGATCCAGCCATAGCCGGTCTCGGGCCGATCGGGCACAATGCCGAAGGTCACGATCTGCCCAGCCCGGGCCCGCGGCACACCGGCATCGATGGCCGCGCGGAAAGCGTCGACATCGGGAATGCTGTGATCCGTCGGCATGACCAGCATCAGCGCTTCGGGGTCGCTTGCGGCAAGATGGATCGCTGCAGCCAGCACGGCCGGTCCCGTGTTGCGCGCGGCAGGCTCGATCAGGATCGCGCTTGGGCGGATGTCCTCGGCGGCAAGCTGCTCGGCCACGATAAAACGAAAGTCGGAATTGGTGATGACCAGCGGATTGCCAACCCCGTCCACCCCCCGCATGCGCCCCGCTGCCGCCTGAAACAGGGTTCCAGCCCCTGCAAGCGGTACAAACTGCTTGGGAAAGCTCTTGCGTGAGACGGGCCAAAGCCGCGTGCCAGACCCACCGCAAAGAAGAACCGGAAAAATGCCAGGCATAACGCGATGCAACTCCAATCTTGGCCGGAGTGTCACATCCGGCGCCACTTCGCATGTCTTGCGGTAAGTCTGGGCCATTTCAAGCCCGAATTCTGGCAAAGCCGAAACCGGTCCCTGCTGGGCGGCCACAGTCGCGACCCGCGTCCGACTGACCTTGTCATAAAACCTTCACTGGACAGTCGATGACATTTCCTGATTTCTGGAACTATGAACCATGACGATGCCGCCCACCTCTTTGCCACACTCGGTCATCCCGACCGCCTGGCCGTCTTCCGGCTGCTCATGCGGATGGCGCCCAATGGCGCCAGGCCGACAGGGATTGCCCAGGCCCTTGGCATGAAACAGAACACGCTGTCGCACCATCTGGCCGATCTTACGGCCGCGGGCCTGACGCTTGTCCACCGCAAGGGCCGGTCGCTGATCTATTCGGTCGACCTCACCCGGACCGAGGCGTTGATCGCCTATACCGCGCTTGATGTCGGCCGCGCCCGGCCCGACCTTCTGCGTCCCCTCGTTCAACCTCCGAAAGGGTCAGTCATGCGTGACACCGATTTCGACGTGCTCTTCATCTGCACCGGCAACTCCGCCCGTTCGATCTTCGCCGAGGCCCTGCTTCGTGATCTCGGACGCGGCAAGTTCCAGGCCTATTCGGGCGGAACCCGGCCCGGGTCGGCCCTGAACCCCTTCGCGCTTGAGGTCCTGAAGCGCAATGGCCACGACGTCTCGACGCTTCGCGCCAAACACATGTCCGAGTTTCAGGCCCCCGGCATGTCGGTCATGGATTTCGTCTTCACGGTCTGCGATCAGGCCGCCGCCGAGGAATGCCCTCCCTGGCCCGGTCAGCCGATCACCGGACACTGGGGCCTGCCAGACCCGGCCAAGGCCGAAGGCACGGATGCCGAAAAGGCACTGATCTATGCCCAGACCTATGCTGCGCTCCGCCGCCGGATCGCGGCCTTTGTCGACCTTCCCTTCGAAAGTCTCAGCCGCCTCGCCCTGCAGTCGCGTGTCGATGCGCTTGCAGCCGAGACCCAGGCCGTGGAGGCCAACTGAATGCCACGCATTGCCCTGAACGGTCTCGGCCGGATTGGAAAACTCGTCCTCCGCGACCTGATCGACACCGGCGCAGGGGGGGAAATCGTCCTTCTCAACGATCCCGCGGGCGACGCCGAACAGCATGCCCTCCTGATGGAGTTTGACTCGGTCCACGGCCGCTGGCGCACCCCCGTCGGCCACACCGAAGGCGCTCTGATCCTGAACGGCCAGACCTTCCGCCTCACGCATGAGAAGACGATTGAGGCCCTCCCTCTTGCCGCGCTCGGCATCGACCTCGTCATCGACGCGACCGGCGTCTTCAAGACCGCCACCAAGACCGCCCCCTATTTCGCGGCCGGAGTGAAAAAAGTCGTCGTCAGCGCCCCGGTCAAGGACGGCGGCGCCCTGAACCTTGTCTATGGCGTGAACCATCACCTCTACGACGGCTCGCAGACCCTCATCACCGCCGCAAGCTGCACCACCAACTGCCTGGCCCCGGTGGTGAAGGTCATCCACGAAACCCTCGGGATCAAGCACGGCTCGATCACCACGATCCATGACGTGACCAATACGCAAGTTATCGTCGACCGCCCCGCCAAGGACATGCGCCGCGCCCGCTCGGCGCTGATGAACCTGATCCCCACGACGACGGGCAGCGCCACTGCGATCACGCTCATCTACCCCGAACTCAAAGGCCGCCTGAACGGCCACGCCGTCCGCGTGCCGCTCCTCAACGCCTCGCTCACTGATTGCGTCTTCGAGGTCACCCGACCCACGACCGCCGAAGAGGTGAACGCCCTCTTCCAGACCGCCGCCGAGGGCCCCCTCAAAGGCATCCTCGGCTACGAATCCCGCCCCCTCGTCTCGTCAGATTTCACCAATGACCCGCGCTCGGCGATCATCGACGGCCCCTCGACGATGGTCATCAATGGCACGCAAGTGAAGCTCTACGCCTGGTACGACAACGAATGGGGCTATGCCTGCCGCCTCGCCGACATCACCCGAATGGTCGCGAAAAACCTCTGACACCTTTCATCTTTGTCCAAATATCCTCCGGGGGTCCGGGGGTGGAAAACCCCCGGTCCGACCCCAGCCGCAAAGCAC
>JAEULQ010000122.1 GCA_016792685.1 Tabrizicola sp.
GCCATCGCTGCGCAGGTGGAGGCGCTCGCTCTCGCCGATGGTGAAGTCGACGCGGCCCTCGGGGGTCTCGGCTGACAGGCAGTCGGGGGCGAGGTGCCATCTGGCCCCGGGCAGGACGATCCGGCAGAGGCGGCCGAGTGAGGTCCGGAGATCGCCGCCCTTGACCGACCGCAGCCAGACCTCGCCCTCCATGGTGGAGAGGGTCAGGAACCGACCAAAGCGACTGAAGGGGATATGGGTGAAATCGAAGAGCCGAGGGGAGATCCTGGCCCCGATTTCTTTAAAGAAATCGGTCCGGAAATCGTTCGATTTCCGGTGCGGAGTTTTTGAAAACTCCGCCTCCCGGGTGTCGAGTGTCGGGACATCGGCCATGCTCATCCCTTCACCGAAGAGCCGAGCGCGTTGTCCATGATGTAGCGCTGGACGAAGAAGAACAGGACCAATGGCGGCAGGCAGAGGATCACGGTGATCGCGGCGATGGCGATGTTGTCGATGTCGTAGCGTCCCTGGAAGAGGCCAAGGCCCAGGGGCAGCGTGTATTTCGACTGGTCGTTCAGGAAGATCAGCGGCCCGAGATAGTCGTTCCACGCGTTCATGAAGTGGAAGGTCCCGACCAGGACCAGCCCCGGTACCATCAGCGGCAGGTGGATGCGCCAGTAAAGCTGCCAGGCGTTCGCGCCGTCCATGCGGGCGGCCTCGTCGATCTCCATCGGCACGGTCATGATGTATTGGCGGAGGAGGAAAATGAAGAACGCCTCGCCGAACCAGGCGGGAATGATCAGGGGTTTCAGGGTGTTGATCCAGCCCAGCAGGTTGAACTCCATATAGAGCGGGATCATCTTCACATCCCAGGGGATCATCATCGTCGCGAGCAGCAAGACGAACAAAGGATCGCGACAGGGGAAGCGGAAGCGGGCGAAGCCGAACGCCACCAGCGAGGAGGAGAAGACCTGGCCGATGGTCGACAGGACCACGACGGTCGTCGAATTCCAGAGATAGGTGCCGAAGGGCTGCTTGGCCCAGCTTTCCGGGAAATTTGACCAGCGCCACTCTTCCGGCCAGAAGACCGGGGGCCAGGCGACCAGTTCGGCTTCGCTTTTCACTGCCGTCAGCAAGGTCCACAGGAATGGTGCAATGAAGAGCGCCGAGAAGAAGATCAGCGCGCCATAGGTCAGGGTCCTAACCATTGCCGCCCCCCTTCACTTCGCCTTCGTAATGGACCCAGGCCGCCGAGTACTTCAGCACTGCAAGGCTGAGCGTCAGGATGATCAGGAACATCACCCAGCTCATCGCGGCGGCATAGCCCATGTCGTGGAACTTGAAGGCGTTGTCGTAGATGTACATCGCGAAGAAGTAGGTGGACTTGAGCGGCCCGCCCTCGGTCAGCAAGAGCGCGATCGTCAGTTGCTGGAAGGCCGAGATCAGCGAAGTGATGAAGGTGAAGAGGAGCATCGGCGAGAGCATCGGGATGGTGATGAAAAGGGTCTGTGCCCAAGCCGGTACCCCCGACACCCGCGCTGCTTCGTAAAGCTCTTTCGGGATCGACTGGAGGCCCGCGAGCAGGATCAGCATCGTCCCGCCAAGGCCCCAGAGCGAGGCGATGATGATGGCCAGGATCGACCAGTTCGGATCACCCAGCCAGTTCGGACCCTCGGTGCCAAGAAGGGAAAGGGCATAGTTCAAGAGGCCGTAGTCCTTTGAGTAGATCCATTTCCAGATCATCACCAAGGCCACGCCAGAGATGACGCAAGGCAGGTAGAAGGCCGTGCGGAAAAGCGCGGTGCCCCGGACCTTGACGTTGAGAAGGACCGCCAGAAGGAACGAGAGCGCGATGTTGAGAGGAACGAAGATCGCAGCGAATTTCACCGTGACGCCAAGGCTTTTCCAGAACATCGGATCCTGCGTCAGCATGGTCTGATAGTTCTGGAGGCCGACGAACTTGCGCTCACCCACCACGGGCCAGTCATGCAGGCTCATGATCAGGGAAAAGACCATGGGCCCGAGGGTGAAGAAGAAAAAACCAAGTATCCACGGAGAGATGAAGAGCCAGGGCGCAAGGCTTGGCCGGCGTCGGGAGGAAATCCGTCGGGCGTCTGACATGGCGCTGGCCTTCTCTCTCCGTGGATCCCGGCCTAGTTCAGGAACCGGGCCGAATTGGCGACTGCCTCGTCAAGATGGGCCTTGGCGTTGCCCTGGTCGACCATCGTGGCCTCGATCGCGAGGGCGAGGTTGGCCTGGATCTGGCCCCAGTTCGGGTTCTTGAGGAAGGCGTTCGTCTCGCGGTTGGACACGGCGAGCATGTCGAAGAAGGGCTTCGTGATCGGGTCGGCAGCCAAGCCCAGCTTGTCGGCGACCGAGGTGCGGATCGGCAGGTCGTTCGTCCGCATCTCGACCGCTTCGGGGGTCGAGAAGAACTTGACGAAGGACCAGGCGAGTTCCACGTCCTTGGCGTCCTTCGAGATCGACAGGCCCGAGGCGCCGATCACCGAATGCACCGGCTTGTCACCGAAGGCCGGAAGCGGGGCCACACCATAGTTGATGCCGCTTTCGTCGATCCCGGTTTTCGACCACATGGCCGACTGGAACATGGCGATCTGGCCCGCCTTGAAAAGCGAGGAGCCGGGGGTGTCATCGCCGATGTTCAGCGCGACGGCCTCTTCGGTCTTGATCATGTCCGCGAACATGTCCAGCACTTCGGCGGCCTCGGGGCTGTTCATGTAGCCTTCCAGCGTCTTGCCGTCGTCCGAGATGTATTTGGTGCCGTTCGACCAGAAGAACTGCTCGAAATCGAAGGGGTCGGGCTTGGCGTCGACGGCAAAGCCGTAGGTCTTCGTCTCGGCATTGCGGAACTTGGCGGCGGCGGCGCGGAGGTCGGCCCAGGTCCAGCCAGCGGCCGGTTCGGCGACGCCAGCGGCGGCGAACATGTCCTTGTTGTAGAAGACCACCTGGGTGGTGAAGCCGATCGGCATGGCATAGGTCTTGCCGTCGATCTTCGAGATGTTCATCAGGCCGGCGGGGATGTCATCAAGGTTCATCTCGGCCGCGTCCCGGGCGACAAGGTCGTCGATCGGGAGCAGCGCGTCCTTGTAGGCCGGGAAGTTCCACATATACATGAGGTCCGGCGCGTCGCCCGCCCCCATCGCGGCGGTGAGCTTGTCGTCAAATCCGTCGCCGTAAAGTTCGATCTGGACCTTCACGCCCGGGTTCGCTTCTTCGAACTTGGTCGCGATGGCCTGGTTGATCGCGATGCTGGCCGGGTCGGTGTTCCAGGTCGCGAAGCGCAGGACTTTGTCCTGGGCAAAGCTTGCGCTCGGGATCGCAAGGGCCAAAAGAGTGGCCGATAGCAGGGCGCGTCTGGTGGTCTTCATGGGTCGTCCTCCCTTTGTCAGGCCGGTTCTGCCGGTCCGTCTGGTTCAGAAATCAGCGCTTCGGTCGCTGCATCAAGCCGCCGGGGCAGGGCCTTGCCCTCGGCGTCGAAGACATGCGCATCGCTGGGCGGGATGCGGAGCTGCACCTTGTCCCGCGCGCGAGCGGGATGGGTGCCGTCGGTGATCACGACGACCGAGCCGCCGGTGGCAAGGTCGATATGCAGGTGGTTTTCGGTTCCCAGCCGTTCGGCCAGGCGGATGGTGCCGGAGAGCTGGCCCTCGCTGGCCAGTTCCAGCCGGTCGGGGCGGATGCCAAGCGTGACGGGCCGGGTGGGATCGACCGGATGGTGGCCGTCGGTCGGGATGGTCAGGGTCACGCCGTTCAGCGACAGGGTTATGCTGTCGGCGCCCTGGCCTTCGACCTTGGCTGTCAGGAAATTCATCTGCGGGCTGCCGATGAAGCCTGCGACGAACAGGGTCGCGGGGCGATGAAACAGCTCCAGCGGACGGCCGAACTGGGCGACGCGGCCCTTGTCGAGGACGACGACACGGTCGGACAGTGTCATCGCCTCGACCTGATCGTGGGTGACATAGATCATCGTGACTCGAAGCCGGTCATGCAGCGCCGAAAGCTCGGCCCGCATGGTGACGCGAAGGCTTGCGTCGAGGTTCGAGAGCGGCTCGTCGAGAAGGAAAAGCTGCGGCTGGCGGACGATCGCGCGACCGATGGCGACGCGCTGGCGCTGGCCGCCGGAAAGCTGGCGGGGCTTGCGGTCGAGAAGATCGGTGATGCGCAGGATTTCGGCGGCGTTCTTGACGCGGGCCTCGATCTCGGCCGCGGGCATCCCGTTCAGCGACAGGCCGAAGGCCATGTTCTTGCGCACGTTCATATGCGGATAAAGCGCGTAGTTCTGGAACACCATCGCGATGTCGCGCTTGGCCGAGGGCAGGCCGGTGATCTCGCGGCTGCCGAGGGTGATCGTGCCGTCTGTCAGGTCTTCAAGCCCGGCGATGCAGCGCAAGAGCGTGGACTTGCCGCAGCCCGAGGGGCCAAGGAAGCTGATGAACTCGCCGTCCCGGATTTCAAGATCGATCCCCTTCAGCACGCCCACCGCGCCGAAGGATTTTCTGAGACCGGAAATCCTGAGATCCGCCAACTGTCGCCCCCGAAGAATCACATCCTGGGGGGAATGCTATACGTTTTTATTTTCTATGAAAACGTTTTTAATTTGATAGTAGACCCTCAAATCCGTGGCGCGAAGACATAGAGGCAACGGCAGGATTCCGGGCCGCTGCGCAGACAGGCATGGGGCATTGTCCCGTCGAAATGCACGGTATCTCCGGGGTTTAGCGTGGCGGGTGCGTAACCCTCGGTATGCAGGACCAGAGTGCCGGAAAGGACATGGAGCATGTCGTCCGTGTCGTGGCGGTTCCATTCGCCAAATTTCGCAAGGTCGCGTTCGGTGAATTCCACCAGCATGGCCTGAAACGGCCGACCGCGCAGCGCGGCGCCAAGAGGCCAGAGACGGGTGTTGGGATTGTCGATGGCCGGACCCGGAGCGCCACGTTCAATGATCATCCTGCCGACCAAGACTGGCGTCTCGGCCCGCACCAGATCGGAGATTTCGCAGCCAAAACCCTGGGCGAGTTTCAGCAGCACTTCGAAGGTCGGCGACAGCAACCCGTTCTCGATCTTCGACAGTGTCGAGCGGGCGATGCCCGACCTGTCGGCCAGGGACTGCTGGTTCCAGTCCCGCGCCTCGCGCCAGCGTTTGATGCGTTGCGCGAGTTCCTGATGCGGCTCGATACTGCGGGGACGGTCGGTGAGCGGGGCCATGTTGTTCCGTTTGACGACAAGATGTTCCTATAATAACAATCATCCGATCAATCACAATGGGGCGCAGCATGGCCGGTCCGAAATCTCAGGCGTTGTTCGAACGCGGAATGAAAGTTCTGGTCGAAGGGGTCTCATCCGCCTCACGGGGCCCCGCGACCTTCGGCGGGGCGCCGCGCTACATGAGCCATGGGGCGGGCGCGCGGCTTTATGACGTGGACGGGCGGGAATACATCGACTGGATGATGGCGTTTGGCGCTTTGCCGCTTGGCCATGCGCATCCAAAGGTGGCCGAGGTCGTGGCCCGCGAGGTCGCCCGGGGCACCCATTTCGCGACGGCGCTGGAGGTCGAGGTCGAAGTGGCCGAGATGCTGGTGGCGCTTCTGCCGCATGTCGACAAGGTCCGCTTTGCCAATACCGGGACCGAGGCGGCGATGGCGGCGTTTCGCTTGGCGCGTGGCCATACCGGGCGGCGCAAGATCATCAAGTTCGAAGGGCATTATCATGGCTGGTGGGATGCAGTCCTGATCAACACCAACCCCTATCCGCCGACCCTGCTTGGCCATCCGAACGACCCGATCCGGATTCCCGACAGTTCCGGCATTCCCGAGGAAGCCTGGAAGGACACGGTGGTCGTCCGCTGGAACGACTTTGACGCGCTCGAGCGGGCGATGGCGCTGCATGGCGATCAGGCGGCTTGTGTGGTGACGGAAGGGGTGATGTCCAACATGGGCGTCATCCCCCCGAAGCCGGGCTACCTGAACCGGATGCAGGAGCTGTGCCAGAATCACGGGGCGCTGTTCTATCTGGACGAGACGGTGACCGGTTTCCGACTTGCCGCCGGGGGCTGTGCGGAGTTGTACGGGCTGAGCCCCGACATCGTCACATATGGCAAGGCGCTGGGTGGCGGCTTGCCGATGGCGATGATCGGCGGGCGGGCGGATGTGATGGCGGGGCTCGAATGGGGCAAAGTGCTCCACTTCGGGACGCACAACGCCGGGCGGCTGGCGCTGCATGTGACCAAGGTGATGCTGGAGACGATGCTCGCCGACGATCAGGCCGGGTTCCGGCGGATCAAGAATCTGGGCAAGGCAATGACGGACGAAATCCGCAAGCTCGCCAAACACTCCAACCGCCACGGAATCGTGGTGCAGGGGGTGAACTCGATGTTCCAGATCTTCTTCACCGACCGGGCGGAGATCGCCGACTACCGCGACTTCTGCACCCATGTCGACCGGCTGAAGTTCCGCGACTTCGCGCTGCGGCTGATGGAGAAGGGCATCTACATGAACCCCTCGGCCACGCTGCATTCGCTGTCCTCGATCGCCCATAGTGAGGCCGATATCGCCGTCACCGCCTCGGCCATGGCGGAAGTGCTGGACGAAATGCCATGACCACGATCGGCATTCTGGGCGTCGGCGGGCTGGCCGAGCTGATGGTCCGGGGGCTGCAGGGGTCGGGCTACCGGATCTTGCTTTCACCGCGCGGAGCCCAAGCCTCGGCCCGGCTGGCGGCGGCTTATGGCTGCGAGGTCGCGGAAAGCAATCAGGCGGTGGTGGACGGGGCGGACGGGGTCTTTGTCTCGCTCCCGGCCGCGACGGGCGCGGAGGAACTGGCGCGCCTGAGCTTCCGGCCGGGACAGCCGGTCTTGTCGGCGATGGCGGGGACGGGTCTGGCACGGCTGCAATCGGTGATCGGTCGGGCGCGCGGGGCGGTGGCGATGATGCCCGGCTATGCCAATGCGCTGCGGATGGGGCCGTCGATCCTGTATCCCGAGGACGGGTTCTGGCGCGACTTCCTGTCGAAGGTCGGCCCGGTCCATGGCTGTGACGACGAGAAGACCTTCACGGCCGCGGCGACTTTCGGCGCCTTCTCTGGCGCGACGGTCGGCTGGATGGCGCATGTGATCGGCTGGTTCGAAGCGCAGGGCCTGCCCGCGAATACCGCCCGCGCCCTGGTTGCGGGCACGCTGCGGGGCAATGCCGAGGTGTTGCTTCGCGAGGATCGCCCGCTGGACGACATCGCCCGCGGCGTCACCACGCCGGGAGGGATCACCGAGCTGCTGCTTGCGACGCTTGCGGGTCGCGAGGCCCTTGCTGCCTGGGATGAAGGCCTGGACCGGGTGCTGACGCGGATCGGCGGGGAACCGATTTCTTCAAAGAAATCGGACCGGAGCCTTTGAAGGCTCCGAACCGGAATTTTTGAAAATTCCGGTTCCCGCCCGCGCGCAGGGACGCGCCCGGCTCAGGCGTGGCGGCTGCGATGGCCGATGTTGTAGAAATTGCCGGTCCGGGTCTTCAGATAGGACTCCAGTGGAATCTCTTCCTGCTTCAGGAAGCCCTGCTGCGGCAGGTGGCCGCCGCGGACCATCTCGATCACGCCCACGACCGAGGCCGAGGTCGTCCAGGCGATGGCCGTGCGCATCTTGCCCGCGATCTCGATCGGGTAATAGGAGCGGACGAATTCCTTGCGGCGAAGCTGGCCACCCTGCCAGCCCTCGGCCGCGACATGGACATAGACCACATCCTCATCGACCGGAGGCTTGGCATTGGTGAGGATGCGGCCCGCCTCGGCCCGGTTCTCGCGCATCAGCAGTTCGTGGAAGAAGAAGTTCATCAGCTTGACGTGACCGGGGTAGCGCATCGTCTTGTAGTCGAGGTTCTCGATCCGGTCGGCATAGGTCTCGCACATCGTGCCAAGCCCGCCCGAGGTGGTGAAAGCCTCAAGCTGCATGCCGTCGATATAGATCGTCTCCAGCCATTCCATTGCCGAGACGGTCTTGAGGACGCCTACTTCGATCACCTCGCAATCGTTCAGGTATTCGTTGACCACGCCTTCCGGCGACCAATTGAACGCATAGCCCAGAAGCCCGGTCGGGTTCTGCGGCAGGGCACCGACGCGCAGGCGGATCGAGCGGACCTTGTCGAACTGTTCGGCCAGATGCGCGCCGACGATGCCGACGAAACCCGGGGCAAGGCCACATTGCGGGGCCATCAGGCCCTTGGAGGTCCTGGCCAGATCGCGGATGTGTTTGGTGGTCGGCACATCCTCGGTCAGGTCGAAATAATGGAGCCCAAGCCCATGCGCGACGGTCGAGACGCCGATGTTCAGATGGAACGGCAGGCAGGAGAGCACCGCCTCTTGCCCTTTCAGGAGCGTGGCAAGGGCCGCAGCATCCTGCAGGTCCACCACTTTGGTCGGGAAGGGCGCCTTGACCTCGCGCGCGTCGACGCCCGTCACCTCGAAGCCCGACTCCGTCAGGAGTTCGGCGGCCAGATGGCCCACTTTGCCAAGGCCGAGCACGGCCACTTTCTTGAACGACATCCTGTTTCCTCTTCACGTCTGGCCCACCGGACCGCATTGACGCGAAGCTACCGCCTACAACTGTCGATTCTGCCGGGCCGTTCAGCGAAAACCGCGGGAATGCGCTTCAGAATGCCGGGGCCGTCGGGCATAGTTGCCGACGGATCAGCTGCGGCGGGCGGACTTGGCGGGGATCAGGCCGTCGGGCCGCCAGATCAGGATGGCGATCACCACGGAGAGCACGAAGGCATCGCGGAACGGCAGGGCCGCCTCGGGCAGGAAGGCCTGGAACAGGACCTCGGTGATGCCAAGGACAAAGCCCCCGGCGACGGCTCCGGGCAGGCTGCCCAGGCCACCGATGACCGCCGCAACAAAGGCTTTCAAGACCGGGATGAAGCCCATCAGCGGATCGACCGAGCCGCGTTGCGCGACCCAGAGCAGGGCCGAAACCCCGGCAAGCGCGCCGGACAGTGCGAAAGCCACTGCCACGACCCGGTTTGCCCGGATGCCCATCAGGCGAAGAACCTGGAAATCCTCGGCCGCAGCGCGCATTGCCCGGCCCATGGTCGTGCGCTTGAGAAACAGGGTCAGCAGGATCAGCGACACCAGCGTCACAAGGATCGAGGCGAGCGGAACGGCCCCCAGATGGACCGGGCCAAGATCGACGGTACCGCTTAGGGCTGGCGGCAGTGGAACGGGCTTTGGCCGTGCCGAAATTCCGTTCTGAAAGAGGACCCGCAGGATCGCCGACACCGCAAAGCTGGTCAAAAGCAGGGCCGTCGCATCCGCGCGTCGCATCGGGCGGAAGGCCAGCCGCTCGGTCAGGACGGCAGCCCCGGCCGCGGCAGCGACCGCCAGTGCAAGCGCAAGCGGCAGGGGCACGGCGAAGAGAACGCCCAGGAAAAGCGCGTAGCCCGCGACGGTCATCAGCTCGCCATGGGCAAAGTTGATCAGGCCGACGATCGAGAAGACGACCGCAAGACCAAGCGCCAGCAGCGCATAGATTCCGCCGAGGCTGATCGCGTTCAGAACCTGCTGGAGAACAATATCCATCGCTTACCCCGCAAGATAGGCTTGGCGGATGAGGTCGCTCTGCGCCAGTTCCTCGCCCGTGCCGGACAGCACCAGATCGCCCGATTGCAGGACATAGCCCCGGTCGGCGATTTCAAGCGCGCGTTCGGCGTTCTGTTCCACCAGAAGGATGGTGATGCCCTGGTCCCGCAGTGTCAGGATCAGGTCGAACACCTGATCCACGACCTTGGGCGCCAGGCCCAGCGAGGGTTCATCGAGGAGAAGGAGGCGCGGCGCCGACATCAGTGCACGGGCGATGGCCAGCATCTGCTGTTCACCCCCTGACAGTAGCCCGGCCTTCTGGTGATAGCGTTCCCTCAGGATCGGGAAGCGCGCCAGTTCGGCCTCGATCCGGGCCGCCAGCTCGTCTCCTGTCGCATGGACCGCCCCGCCTAGATGCAGGTTCTCGGCCACCGACAGCGACGGAAAGACGCGTCGCCCTTCGGGGCAAAGGGCAATGCCCTTGCGGACGATGTCCTCGGGCGCCTGACCGTCGATCCGGCTGCCCTCGAATTCGATCCGGCCGCGCGGCGCCGCGAGGCCGGCAATGGCATTCAGGGTCGAGCTTTTCCCGGCCCCGTTCGAGCCGAGGAGGACCGTCACCGAGCCTTTCGCGACCGAAAGGCCAAGGCCTCGCACGGCCTCGATCTGACCATAGCGGACGGAAAGGTCGGTGACGGTCAGCATGTCAGGGCGCCGGAACGCTGGCCGGGTCGGGCGTCGCGGTCAGGATCGGGGTCCGCGCGCCGTTCTGGATCTCGACCAGGGTGATATCTCGCGAAGGCATCCGGTTCGTGCCCTTGTAGGTGACCTTGCCGGTCAGGACCGCGACCCCTTCGAGGTTCGCCAGCGCATCGCGGAGCGCCGGGCCATCCATCGACCCCGCCGCCGTCACGGCCGCGTCGAGGATGTAGGGGATCTCGTAGCCCGTCGCGACATAGACCGTCTCGGGTGCGGCGCCGGTCTTTTCGGCGAAGCGCTTGTAGAAATCGCCCAGCGGCGTACCGTCAGCGGCGAAGCCGGCGGTGGTGTGGACGATGCCGTTCGCGATCTCGCCCAGGCCCGTGGTCGTCGGGCTGTCGATCCCGTCCGAGCCGAGGACCGGGGCCGTCACGCCCGCGCCCCGCAGCGCCTTGAGGAAGGCGGGGAAGTCGGGCTCATAGGCCGCGGTCATGATCACGTCGGGCTGGGGATCAAGCGCCGCGATCTTGGTCACCTCGGCGGCAAAGTCCTGCTGGCCAAGGCCATAGGTCCCCTCGCCCGCGATCGTGCCGCCCTTGGCGGTGAAGGCCTCGGCGAAATACTCCGGCAGGCGCAGCGTATAGGCGCTGTCGGGGGACTTCAGGATATAGGCCGACTTGTAGCCCTTGGAGGCCGCATGTTCCGCCAGAAGCGCGGCCTGGCCGTTGTCGGCGGGGTAGGTGCCGAACATGTAGTCGCCCACCGCATCGGTGATTGTCGGCGTCGTGCCGCAGAAGGTCAGCGTCGGGATCTGTGCCGCCTGGCTGATCTGGCCCGCCGCGATGGAGGGATCGGCGTCGCAGGGCGTGATCAGGACCTTGACCCCTGCGGCCACCAGTTCCTGCGCCGCCTGCACGGTCGCACCGGTGTCAGAGCGGGTGTCCTTGATGTCGAGCGTGACCATGTACTTGCCGCCAAGCCCGCCCTTGGCGTTGATCTCCTCGATGGCCATCTGGAACCCGGCCAGCGAGGGCTGGTCGGCAAAGGCAAGGCCTCCGGTCTGGGCGGTGGCAAGGCCGATGGTCACGTCTTCCGCAAGCGCGGCTCCGCCCAAAAGGGCAATGGCGGCCGAGCAGGATAGCAGTCTTCCCAGTCTTTTCATGGTTCTAGCTCCCGTGTTGGTCGTGTTTGTGACGTCTGGTTCCGATATAGGCCTCGATCACCGCAGGATCGGTCCGGACCTGATCCGGCGTTCCTTCGGCGATCTTCTGGCCCTTGTTGAGGACGACCATGCGGTCGGACAGCCGCATGATCAGCCGCATGTCATGCTCGACGACGAGAATGCCGAGGTCGCGTTCGGCCTTGAGCTTCTCCAGCGCTTCGACCAGGCGTTCGGTCTCGGCCGGGTTCATCCCGGCGGCAGGTTCGTCCAGAAGCAGGAACGCCGGTGACAGCGCCAGCGCCCGAGCGATCTCAAGCCTCCGGCGGTCGCCATAAGCAAAGGCCCCGGCCGCCTCGTTCCACCGTGGGGCAAGACCCATGCGGTCGAGTTCGGCCATCGCAATCCCTTCGGCGACCCCGCGCCGGTGTCCGGCACGTTCCGCTGCTGCGACGACGTTCTCCAGCGCGGTCAGCCGGTCGAAGAGGCGGATGTTCTGGAACGTGCGCGCAAGGCCGACCGAGGCGACCCGGTGCGCCGGAAGCGCCGACAGGGTGTGTCCCGACAGGGTTACTGTGCCAGAGGTCGGGCGCTGTTGGCCGCAGATGACGTTGATAAGCGTGGTCTTGCCCGCGCCGTTCGGTCCGATCAGCCCGGTGACCTGTCCCAGCGGTACATCGAAACTGATCCGGTCCAATGCGGTCAGCCCGCCGAACCGGACTGTCACGTCCTGCACGGACAGGACCTCACCCGCCCTACGGGCCATGGTTGGTCTGGTCACTGGCTGAGGCGGGGCTTCGTCACTGGAGCGGGTGAATGTCGACGGGCGCAACTCGGCCAGCCCGACAAGACCAAGCGGGCGCGCCCAGATCGTCAAGAGAAGCGCGAGACCAAGGCCAAGCTGCGGCAGACCGAAGACCTGGGGCAGGGTGATGAAGCCAAGATCAAGACCCGCTTCGGCCTCACGCAGAAGCTGGATGACAAAGGCCAGCATGATGACCCCCGCGACCGCCCCCGAGACGCTGTAAAGACCGCCGACGATCAACATGGCGATGTAGGTGAAGATCAGGTCGAAGTAGAAGTCCTTGGGCGAGAAGGCCCCCAGGAAGTGTCCGTAAAGCGCGCCGGCCAGGGTCGCACAGGTGATGCTGGCAACCCAGGCCAGGAACCTTGCGCGGCGCACGTCGATCCCTATGGCGGCCGCGGCGACCTCGTTCTCGCGGCTGGCGCGCAGGGCCAGTCCAAGGCGCGAGTCGCGGAAGAGCCGGGCGGCAAAGATCATCAGGATCGCCGCTGCCAACGCGACCCAAAGCGTGGTCAGGCGGGGAACGCCGTAAAAGGTCTGGCTGCCCCGGGTGATGTCGCGGGCGCCAACAAGGCAGACGTGGATGATGATCAGGAACGCCAGCGTCCCGATGGCGGCCGAACCCGTTGAAAGCCGGGCCAGCGGCAGGCCCGAGATCACCCCGACGACGACCCCGACAACCGCCGTGACGGCCAAGGCCGCCAGAAGACCTGTTTCATGCCCCGCCAACCAGCCAGGCAAAGCGGGCAGTGCAGATTTCTGGGCGGCAGCGGCCATGGTCAGAAGACCGGCGGCATAGGCGCCGATTCCCATGAAGGCCGAATGGCCGAACGAGATGATCCCCGAATTGCCGCTGAAGATCGCCAGCGACAGCACAGCGACGATCTGCAGAAGCACCAGCGTGGCCAGATTCTCGCCGTTCAGGCCAAGCGCCAGCTTCAGGCCGATGGCAAGCACTGCCACCCCAGCCGACATGAGTGCCGCGCCTGTCCAGGTAGTCACTGGTATGTTCAGCCAGAGTCGCACGTCACCCCCTGCATGCAATGTCGGGAAGCTTGCCGTTGTGTCAGGGCGATCGTCAAGAAAAATTTCAGATTGTGTTTTAGTTCGGTCATGATGTAATAAATCATACATGACCGAGACCACAAACATGCCACCGCCTGACGTCGCCGCGCCTGAGCAAGGCACGGTGCGTGATCGCTTGATGAACGCGGCAGGCGGGTTTTCGAATGCCGAGCTGAAGGTCGTCCGGACCCTCCTGGCCAACTATCCTGCAGCCGGGCTGACCACAATCTCGCGCCTGGCCAAGGCGGCAGAGGTCAGCGATCCCACAGTCATGCGTCTGGCCAACCGGCTGGGCTATGACGGGTTCGGCGACATGCAGTCGGCGCTTCTGACCGAGGTCGAGGCGCATATGCGCTCACCCCTCACCTTGCAGCCTGCCCAGCCTGCAATGGCAGGCAACGCCTTTCAGGCCGTGCTGCAAACCACGCTTGCGCGCTGCGATGAAGTGGCAAAGGGCACTGCGACCGCTGATTACGAGCGGGCCGTCGCGCTGCTGGCCGACCCGAAGCTGCGGCTTCTGTGCCTGGGGGGCCGTTTCTCGCGCTTTCTGGCCGGGATCCTGCAGCGCTGCCTGCATCACTTGCGACCGGGCACCGAATTTCTCGACGGCTCTGGCGCCGACATTTCTGACCGGCTGGCCGATGTCGACAAACGTCATCTGCTGATCGTCTTCGACTACCGCCGCTATCAAAGCGACACGGTGGCCTTTGCCCGTCAGGCCCATGCGCGCGGGGCTGTGGTCCTGCTTTTCACCGACCTCTGGCGTTCGCCCATCGCCGAATTCGCCGCGCTGACGCTGACCGCGCCGACCGATACCGAATCGCCCTTTGACACGCTGGTCTCGCCGCTTCTGCAGGTCGAGGCGGTGGTCGCAGGCCTTGCCCGCGCGCTTGAGGCCGAATGGCCGGACCGCGTGGCGGCGCTGGAGGCGATCCGTACCGAAAACCGAATCACGCTAAGCCCCGGCACGCCCGAGCCGGGCAGGAGGACCGAATGACCGACAAGCGCGAAACCAGCTTTGCGGCGGGGGAAACCGCCCTGCTGTTCGTCGATGTGCAGAAGATCTTCTGCACCCCCGGGCTTGATCCGGCCCATCCCGAATTCAACGCGGACCACTACTACCACCGCCGCCTGCGCGAACTGGTGATCCCGAACCAGGTCCGGCTCTTGGAAAAGGCCCGGGCAAGCGGCATCCAGGTCATGCATACGATCATCGAGGCCCTTACCGAGGACTGCCGCGATGTGTCTCTCGACCATCGCCTGTCGGACCTGATGGTGCCGAAGGGCCATCCCTTGGCGGGGCCGATCGACGAACTTGCGCCGATCGCGAATGAAATCGTGCTGCCGAAGACGTCTTCTGGCGTCTTCAATTCCACGAACATCGACTATGTCCTGCGCAACCTCGGGGTCCGGAAGCTGATCGTCTCGGGCGTCGTCACCGACCAATGCGTCGACATGGCGGTGCGCGATGCGGCCGACCTGGGCTATCTGGTGGCCGTGCCGGGCGATGCCTGTGCGACCTACACGCAGGAACGGCACGACGGCGCGCTGAAGGCCTATGGCGGCTATTGCTGGGTCACCGATACGGCAACCGTCCTGTCGCGGATGGGGGCGAAATGAGCGACCTTCTGACCTTCGTCACCACGGATTACGCGGGCATCACCCGGGGTCGCTCGATTGCGGTTGCCGACTACCAGCCGGGAAAGCCCAAGTCGGTCGGCTGGGTGCCTGCCAACATGTCGCTGACCCCGTTCGACCAGATCGCCGATCCGAACCCCTGGGGCTCCTCGGGCGACCTGCGGCTTCTGGGGGATGAGAACGCCCGCTACCGGGTCGCGCTGCCGGGCGCAGCCACGCCGACCGACATGATGATGTCCTGGATCACCGAGCTGGACGGCTCGCCTTGGGCGCTTTGCCCCCGCACCTTCCTCGCCAATGCCATCGCGGATTTCGAGACCCTGACCGGACTGCGCTTCGTCGCCAGCTTCGAGCATGAGTTCCAGCTTTTCGGCACCGGCTGGGCGCAGGCCCCCGCATTTTCCTTGCGTGCCCTGCGGCAGGCTGACCCGTTCGGGCCCGAACTGATGGCCGCGCTTGGCGCCCTGCATTGCGCGCCCGAGGTCTTCATCGCCGAATATGGCCGTGACCAGTTCGAAGTGACTATGGCTCCGTCCTCCGGGCTGGTTGCCGCCGACCGCGCCGTGGTCCTGCGCGAAGTGGTGCGGGAACTGGCGGCGCTGAAGGGCTGGCGGGCGTCCTTTGCGCCGAAGACGGCGGTGAATGGCGTGGGGAACGGGGTGCATATCCATTTCTCGTTCCAGGATGCGAGCGGGGCGAATGCGACCTACGATCCCGCGCGGCCCGGTCGGGTGTCCGCGGTAGGCGGGGCCTTTGCGGCCGGGGTAATCCGGCATCTGCCCGCGCTGGTGGCGCTGACGGCTTCCAGCCCGATATCCTACCTTCGGCTCAAGCCGCACAACTGGTCGTCCAGCTACACCTGGTTCGGCGACCGCGACCGCGAATCTTCGCTGCGGATCTGCCCGGTGACCACCATCGGCGGTGCCGACCCCTCTCGCGCCTTCAACTTGGAATACCGTGCCGCCGATGCTTGCGCCTGCCCGCATCTGGCGCTGGGCGCTGTGATCCGCGCCGGGATCGAAGGCATTCGCGCCAAGCTTCCCGACCCGCCGCTGTTCTCCGGCGATCCTGAAGCCCTGTCGCCCGAAGACCGTCGGCACTTGGGCCTCGAACGTCTTCCCGCCACGCTGGGTGCGGCGCTCGACCGGCTGGAGGCCGACAAGGCCGCAGCAGGCTGGTTCTCGCCACTCGCGCTGGAGACCTACATCGGCATGAAACAGGCCGAGATCAGTTTGGCGGGCGAAGCGCTGGATGATGCGCTTTGCACCCGTTACGCGGACATCTACTGATGCGGCTGCCGGTCGAGGTTCTGAACGCTGATGGCACCTCGCCCTATGTGCTTGTCTGCGAACATGCCTCGAACTGGATTCCGGCAGAATATGAAGGCCTTGGCCTGCCAAAGGCCGAGCTTTCCCGCCACATCGCCTGGGATATCGGCGCCGCCGTGATGGCGCAGCGCTTGTCGGAGCGGCTTGATGCGCCCCTCGTCCTTGCCGGGGCCTCGCGCCTGCTGATCGACCTCAACCGGCCCTTGGGCAGCCCGGGCTCCATCCCGGTAAGGTCTGAGGCTACAGACATTCCCGGTAACCTTGACCTCGACCCCGCCGAACGTGCCCGGCGCGAGGATCGCTGGTTCCACCCGTTCCAGACAGCGGTCACTGGCCTGCTCGACCAGCGTGCCGGGCATAAGACTGTCGTGCTCGGCATCCATTCCTTCACGCCGGTCTATCTGGGACAGACCCGTCCCTGGCAGGCGGGGGTGCTTTACCGGCGGTCCGAAGCCTTTGGCGCCTGGCTTGTCGACCGGCTGGGCGGTGAGGCGGCAGGCATGGCCCACAACCAGCCCTACCAGATCGAGGAAGACAGCGACTACACCGTCCCCGTCCACGGTGAAGCGCGGGGTCTGGATGCCGTGCTGATCGAGGTTCGGCAGGACCTGATCGGCACGGAAGCGACGGCCAGAAATTGGGGGGACCGGCTGGCCGCCGCGCTGCTTGACTGAGGCTCAGACCTCGAACTGCACGCCCTGCGCGAGCGGCAGTTTCGCCGAGAAATTGACCGTTGAGGTCTGCCGCCGCATATAGCCCTTCCAGGCATCCGAGCCGCTTTCCCGACCGCCGCCGGTTTCCTTCTCGCCGCCGAATGCCCCGCCGATCTCGGCGCCCGAGGGGCCGATGTTGACGTTGGCGATGCCGCAGTCGGAACCCGCCGCCGACAGGAAAGTCTCGGCCTCGCGCAGGTTCAGGGTGAAGATGCAGGAGGAGAGGCCCTGCGGCACTTCGTTCTGGATCGCGATGGCCTCATCCAGGCTGTCATAGGTCAGGACGTAGAGGATCGGCGCGAAGCATTCCTCGCAGACGGTGGCGGTCTGGCCCGGCATCTCGATCAGCGCGGGGGTCACATAGGCCCCGCCCTTGACGCCCTCGACCGCCTGTCCACCGTGGACTTTGCCGCCCTCGGCCTTTGCCTTCTCGATCTGCGCCAGCATCCGGTCACGCGCACCCATGTCGATCAGGGGGCCAATCAGGGTACCCGCCTTGCGCGGGTCGCCCACCGGCAGTTTGCCGTAGACCTTGGCCAGCCGCGCGACCAGGTCATCGCGAATGGACCGGTGCACGATCAGGCGGCGAAGCGAGGTGCAGCGCTGACCGGCTGTGCCGACCGCGCCGAAGGTGATCGCGCGGACCGCCATGTCGAGGTCGGCCGAGGGCGCCACGATCATCGCGTTGTTGCCGCCAAGCTCCAGGATCGGGCGGCCCCAGCGCGCGGCGACCTTGGGCCCGACGATCCCGCCCATCCGGGTCGATCCAGTGGCCGAGAGGATCGGCACGTCTTTCGAGGCCACCAGTGCCTCACCCACCGCCGGGCCGCCGATGACCAGTTGGCACAGGCCCTCGGGCGCGTCGCCGAAGCGGGCCAGGGCACGGTCCATGATCTTCTGGGTGGCGATGGCGGTCAGCGGGGTTTTCTCCGAGGGCTTCCAGATCACCGGATCGCCGCAGACAAGCGCGAGCGCGGCGTTCCAGGACCAGACCGCCACGGGGAAGTTGAAGGCGGTGATGATGCCGACCGGTCCCATTGGATGCCAGGTCTCGGCCATGCGGTGGCCGGGGCGTTCCGAGGCGATGGTCAGGCCGTATAGCTGGCGCGAAAGACCTACCGCGAAGTCGCAGATGTCGATCATCTCCTGCACTTCGCCCAGGCCTTCCGAGGTGATCTTGCCGACCTCCAGCGTTACCAGCGCGCCGAGTTCGGCCTTGGCGGCGCGGAGCTCTTCGCCCAGAAGCCGGACCAGCTCACCTCGGCGGGGGGCCGGAACCTCGCGCCAGGCGCGGAAGGCGGCTTGCGACCGGGCGATGATCGCGGGCATCTCGGGGCCTCGGGTTTCATGGACGCGGGCAACCTCGGCCCCGTCGATGGGGGAACGGACGGGCAGCGTGCCCCCGGTCAGCTCGGCGGTTGAGAGGCCTGCGGCGGCAAGGATCTCGGCATGGGTCATTGGGTGGCTCCGGTCACTAAAGCGCGCTGCTCGGGCAGCGCCATGGAGATGAGGAAGGGGGTCTCGGACTGCATCCGCTGGAAATCGGCCTTGGAGGCAAGGCCACGCCAGTTCGCCCGGATCAGGCTTTGCGCGACGGCCCCGCCCAAGGTGGTGCCGGGGCCGGGGACGATGAAATAGTCCGGCGCGAATTCGCGGGCGGCCGAGCGGATCGCGGCGGTGAAGTCGTAGGGTTCGACGACCTGGTGGCCAAGCGTGTAGTCGCGAAGGGCGGCAGTGGTCGCGGCGCCGGGCCACCAGACATGGCCGCGTCCGTCGATCAGGGGCTTTTGCGGCTGCTGGAACAGGCTTTCCGGCAGGGCCGCCCGGCCCTTTGCGGCCACCGGGGCCTGAAGCGCCGTGTGGAAGGCCGCGTGGTTGCCAAGGCGGAGGGGGAAGCGGCCCTGGACAGGGGGGACCGCGGCCTCGAAAGCGGCAAGGCCCGATTCGTTGCCCGCGATGACCAGCATCCCGCCAAGGTCGATGGAAAGGGCCAGGTCAGGGCCCGGTCTGTCGCCGATGTCCGCAACCAGTGCCAGCAGTTCAGCGCGGCGGACGGGGGCGTCCTGCCAGTCCTCGCCCATGAATGGATAGACGATCTGGCCGCCGATCAGGGCCTCTTGCATCAGGGTGCCCATGGTGTTGACCACGGTGAAGCCTTCCAAGGGTCCCAGCGCCCCGGCGCAGGCGAGCGCGGAGTACCAGCCCATGGAATTGCCGGTGACCGCTACGACCTCGACGCCCTGCACTGACAGCGCATCGCCCAAAGTGCAGGCGTAGATCAGGGCGCTGGCATTGTCGCCGCGGGAGTGGCGGGCAACCGAATAGGTCTGGGCCTGGTCAAGCGCGGTCAGGGTCTCCTGGCCCCGCCTTGAACGTTCGGCGTCGAACCGGGCCAGCAGGGCGGCGTCCGGGAAAGTCCGGGTCAGGCTGCCCATCTCGGCTTTGGTATAGGTGCCCCGGCCGGGGCAGATGAGGACGGCGGTTTTCATGCGACCAGCCCCTTTGCGGCCGCAAGGATATCCGCAGACGACGGCATTGTCGCCGCATAGGCCGGGCCCGTGGCGATGAAACTGTCCTCGGCGGTCAGGCGGGCAAGTTTTGCGCCCGGTGCGGCCTCATGGAAATGCGCCATCAGCGCTTCGGCCACGCCGCCGGAATGGCGGGTCTCGTCGACGATCAGGATATGCTTGCAGCCCTGCACAGCAGCCGTCAGCGCGGCTTTGGGCAGGGGTGACAGCCAGCGGGTGTCGACGATGCGGGACTTGATGCCCGCAGCTTCGATCCCCGGAAGGGCTTGGTTGGACAGATAAACCCCGTTGCCGAAGGTCACGATGGCAAGGTCGGTGCCGTCGCCGGTGACCCCCACCTCGCCCAGACCGATCCGTTCGGAGGGATCGGGATAACGGGTCATCCAGGCCCCGTCCTTCTCGGCATGGAGGTCGCGCATCGGGTAAAGCGCGATGGGTTCAAGGAAGACCACCACTCGCTGCTCCTCGCGCGCCAGGCGGACGCATTCCCGCAGCATCCGCGCGGCATCGGCCCCGTTCGAAGGCACAGCCAGGATCACCCCCGGAATGTCCCTCAACACGGCGACGGAGTTGTCGTTGTGGAAATGCCCACCGAAGCCTTTCTGGTAGCCCAGGCCGGCGATCCGCAGGACCATCGGGTTGGTGAAGGCGCCTTGCGAGAAGAAGGAAAGTGTCGCTGCCTCGCCCCGAAGCTGGTCCTCGGCATTGTGGAGGTAGGCCAGGAACTGGATCTCCGGCATCGGGACAAAGCCGTTCTGCGCCATGCCGATGGCAAGGCCCAGTATCGACTGTTCGTCGAGAAGCGTGTCGATCATCCGGTCAGGCCCGAAGCGTTGGGTAAGCTTCTGTGTGACCCCATAGACGCCGCCCTTGCGGCCCACATCCTCGCCCATCATCACGATTTCGCGGTGGGCCAGCATCAGATCGGTCAGCGCCCAGTTGATGATGCGCGACATGATCTGCGGCTCGTCCATCGCCTTGAGATCGCTGCCAAACGCTTCGGCCCTAGCCTCGGGCGTGGGGCCGTTCGTGGGCTTGCAAGGCCGCGCGGGCGGGATGAGGCTGGCCATGACCTCGGTCGAGGTCTTCAGCCGGGGGCGCTTGACGGCATCCCCCGCCACCCGTTCCACCCGCGCGCCGGTCTCGCGGTAGATCGCCAGCGCCTGGTCGGGGGTCATCACCCCGGCCTGGTCCAGCAGGCGAACCGAATGCAGGAGCGGGTCCTGCGCCTCTTCGGCCTCCACCTCCTCGCGGGGCAGGTAGGTCGTGGGCATGTCGGCCCCGGCATGGCCGTAAAGCCGGATGGTGCGGAGATGGAGGAAGGCGGGCTTGCGGCGGGTGCGGATGTAGTCGGCGGCCTCACAGGCCACGCGGTAGGTGTCGTAAAGGTCGAGGCCATCGGCCTTGAAGTATTTCAGGCCGGGGCGGGCGGAGAACGTGGCCTCGATCCAGCCCTTCGGGGTCTTGGTGGAAATACCGATCCCGTTGTCTTCGCAGACAAAGAGGAGCGGCAGGGGAACGGACTGGTACGAGGTCCACTGCGCTGTGTTGAAGGCGCCTTGGGCGGTCGAGTGGTTCGCCGAGGCATCGCCAAAGCTGCAGTAGACGATGGCGTCATCCGGCAGGATCGTATGTTCCGGACGGTGGCGACGGGCGGCACCGATGGAATAGGCGGCCCCCACGGCCTTGGGTAGATGGCTCGCGATGGTCGAGGTCTGGGGCGGGATCATCAGGGCCTGGCTGCCCAGTACCTTGTGCCTGCCGCCCGAGATCGGGTCGTCCTTCGACGAAGCGAAGGAAAGCAGCATGTCCCAGGTCGGGTTTTGCCCCGGAACCTGGCCCGCCCGGGCGATCTGGAAGGCGGCGTCGCGGTAGTGAAGGAAGGCCATGTCGGTCGGGCGCAGGGCCAGGGCGACGGCGGCCAGCCCCTCATGACCCGAGGAACCGATGGTGTAGAACCCCTGCCCCGCCCGCTGCATCGCGCGGCTTTGCCGGTCCAGCGCCCGGGTCAGGCAACCCGCGCGAAAGGCCTGAACGGCGGTCTCAGGGCTTAGCGGGCCAGCAGGTGCCCGTCCCGAAGGCAGGTCGCGCGCGGCCACGCGGCGCAGGAAGTTCTCGTGGACGATCTCGCAGCGATCCATTCGTCAGGTCCGTTTTCCAAGCGCCGCGCCGATGCGCGCCAGTCCCTTGTCGAGCTCTTGGTCGGAATAGGCAAAGGAGAGCCGTGCATGCCCGTGCAGACCGAAAGCCCGTCCCGGCACGATGGCGACTCCGGCGGTTTCCAGCAACCACTCGCAAAGGGCAGCATCCGTTGCGTGTCCAAGCGCGCTCATGGCGCCTGTGATCCTGGGGAAGACATAGAATGCCCCCTCGGGGCTTGGGCACTCGATGCCTTGGATCGCGTTCAGTGTCGCAACCACCCGGTCGCGCCGGGCCAGAAGGGCAGCGCGGCGCGTCTCGATCACTTCACGCCCCATGGTCAGGGCCGCCACGGCCGCGGCCTGCGCGATGGAACAGGCGCCCGAGGTGATCTGCCCCTGGACGGCACCCACGGCGGCAATCAGCCCGGCGGGGCCAATGCCCCAGCCGATCCGCCAGCCCGTCATCGACCAGGCCTTCGAGGCGCCGTTGACCGTCAGCATGCGCGGCCGAAGATCGGGGGCCGCATCGGCAAACCGCGCGAAGGGCACGAAGCTCAGATGCTCGTAGATTTCATCGACCAGGATCAGGAGATGCGGGTGACGCCGCAAGACCTCGGCTAGCGCCCGGATCTCATCCGGAGAATAGACCGCGCCAGATGGGTTCGACGGGGAGTTCAGCATGACCCACCGGGTCTCGGGCCCCAAGGCGGCCTCAAGCCGATCCGGTCGCAGCTTGAAGCCATCTTCCATGCTGCAGGGGATGACCACCGCGGTGCCCCCTGCCATGGCAACGATGTCGGAATAGGACGTCCAGTACGGTGCTGCCATCACCACCTTGTCACCCCGGTCCAGGGTGGCAAGCATGGCGTTGGCGATTACCTGCTTCGCGCCGGTCGAGATGATCACCTCGCCCGGCTGCACACCGGCATCCGCCGCCACCGCCTCACGCAAGGACGCCGTGCCCAAGGTGGGCGTATAGCGGGTCTGGCCGGCAAGGGCGGCCCGATGTGCGGCCTCGATCACTTCGGGCGGGGTCGGGAAATCCGGTTCGCCCGTTGCCAATGAAACCACATCGCGCCCCGCCTTCTTGAAGGCAGCAGCGCGCTCCGCGATCTGCACGATCTCGGAAATCTCAAGCCCCGCCATGCGGCGGGCGCGTCGGAAAGGGTGGTCTTGGGGCATCTGTGGATCGATCCGTGTTTTTTCTGGTGTAATTGAAGAAAAACTCCAATAGAAACGATGAATTGTTGCTGATATGTGAGTTTTCCGCACATGATAGCCCCTCGGCGCTTTCTTCCATCGGTCAGTTCGCTGCTTGCGTTGGAGGCGGTGGATCGTTTGGGGTCTGCAACACTGGCTGCGGGCGAGCTTTCGCTGACGCATTCGGCGATCTCGCGGCAGCTGAAGCATCTGGAGGAGCAGATCGGCGTATCGCTGTTCGAAAGGGCCGGGCGCGCGCTGGTGCTGACCCCCGCAGGCCGGGACTATGCGGATTCGGCCCGGGGCTATCTGCATGATCTGGCCAGGGCCAGCCTCAAGATCCGGGCCGCAGGGACACGGATGAGCCTCAACCTCGCGGTTCTGCCCGCCTTCGGGACACATTGGCTTCTGCCCCGGCTGAAGCGGTTTTCCGAACTGCATCCGGATGTGGTCGTGAACCTCTCGACCCGGCTTGCGCCCTTCGATTTCGGACGGGAGTCATTCGACGCGGCAGTGCATTTCGGTGTGCAGGACTGGCAGGGGGTGGAGTTTCTTGAACTGATGCGGGAACGCGTGGTCCCGGCGGGACCACCCAGCCTCTTGCCCGACGGACCTTTGGCGCCGCATAGGCTTTTGTCCCTGCCGCTTCTGCATCTGGAAAGCCGTCCCGGCGCCTGGGAAGACTGGTTCGCGCGTCGAAAGGTGCAGACTGACCGGCTTGGCGGCATGCTTTTCGATCAGTTCACCCACATGTCCGAAGCCGCGGCGCTGGGATTTGGCCTCGCCCTCCTGCCGGAATTCCTGTTCGAGGCCGAGGAACGGCGCGGGCGCCTGATTGCCGCTGTGGACAGCCGCGAAGAGCTTGAGGCCGGATACCATCTGGTCTGGCCAAGGGGAAGGATCCCGAACCGGCCCCTTCGCCTGCTGCTGGACTGGCTGGCGCGGCCCGAGGTGGGATCGGCCACCACCGGCTGAGAACCCGGCGCCTCGCCGGTCTTGGCCAGCGTCATGCTGCTTGTTGGGCAAGGGTGGAGGGTCGAGTGGATGCAAGTCATCCGGGCCAAGCCCGCTCCTCCCCTGCTCATCGGCCAGGGCGCGGAGCGTCGTTCGATATCCATGTTTTGCAACACAGATTCATAAGTTACGGTGGTTAAGTTAGGGTGGTATGTGCAATGAACCGCTCGGGGTGTTTGGCTACGATTGTCTTTCAATCACCCTCCGATCGCCATATTTTTGCCGTTCGGGAAACGGCAGTTCTGGCCGGACGGTCAGCAGGGGCCTGAAATGGATCGAACGATTTACGACAGCATCAACGAACTTGAAGCAAACCATTGGTGGTTCGTTGCCCGCAGAAGGATTATCGCTTCCCTGATCAAGCGGTTTCTGCCCGGAAATCCCGACCCCGAGCTCATGGAAGCGGGTTGCGGCAGCGGAGGTAACCTTCCGATGCTCGCCCAGTTCGGCCGGCTTGACGCCTTCGAGTATGATGCCACGGCGCGTGAGCATGCGAGTAAGAAGTCCGGCCTTGATGTCCAGCCTGGTGCCCTGCCGCACGAGATACCCTTCGCGCCGAAAAACTACGACCTGATCGGCCTTTTCGACGTGCTTGAGCACATCGAATCCGATGCCGAAGCCCTGACGGCGCTGGCCGGCCGCCTGAAGGACGGCGGCCGACTTCTGGTCACCGTTCCCGCCTACCAGTTCCTTTGGTCGCAGCACGATGTCCGCAACCATCATTTCCGCCGCTATAGCCGGTCGACCCTGGAAGCGGTGGTGCAGAAGGCTGGGCTCAAGCTGGTCTATATCAGCTATTTCAATACCTTCCTCTTCCCGCTCGCCGCCGCCGCGCGACTGGTGAAGAACATGGTGGGCAGCGATGCGCCAGACGACAAGATGCCTGGGCGTCTGGTGAATGCGCTATTCACCCGCATCTTTGCTGCCGAAAGCTTCCTTCTTGGGCGGATCCGACTGCCCTTCGGCCTGTCCCT
>JAEULQ010000010.1 GCA_016792685.1 Tabrizicola sp.
AGTTGAAGTCTTCCGGCAGCGCCCGGTCCTGCGTGATCTTGAGGTACTCGGGCACGGCAGCGATGACACCGGCCTTCTGAAGCAGGAAGCCGACGAGGTTCACACCGATGAGGGTCAGGTCGATTGCGACCAGGCAAATCAATACTGCCTGAAAGGTCGCGTAGATCAGGGGAAAGGGACGGTTCAATCAATCCTCGTCAACCGGCAAAACCGTCGAACTCCCATGCCATAATCTGAAAGGCTCGCCAAGGTCAGACGAAAAGAATTGGAAGAGGATGGCCGAACTTGCGCGCAAATCCGGGGATACTGTTCAAACTTTCGAAACAGTAATTCTTCGCGGCGGGAACCGGCGCCCACCGCGAAAAAATGCCACCTGGGACA
Source organism: Tabrizicola sp. (assembly GCA_016792685.1). Lineage (GTDB taxonomy): Bacteria > Pseudomonadota > Alphaproteobacteria > Rhodobacterales > Rhodobacteraceae > Tabrizicola. The sequence goes on from JAEULQ010000010.1 coordinate 382, forward strand.
TGCTCATGAAACCGGCAGATGTCCGCTGGACACGCCGGTTCCGGGGTCAGGCCCGAACCAGACGCTCGTATTCCGTCGAGACGCGCTTGGTCAGTTCGCCCACTTCGAAGGTGTAATCGCCGATCTGGCCGACCGGGGTCACTTCGGCAGCGGTGCCGGTGAGCCAGCACTGCTCGAAGCTTTCCAGCTCCTCAGGCATGATGTGCCGCTCATGGACCTTGATCTGCATGTCCCGCAGCATCCCGATCACGGTCTGACGGGTGATGCCATTCAGGATGCAGTCGGGCTTGGGCGTATGCACTTCGCCGTCCTTGACGAAGAAGATGTTCGCCCCGGTCGCCTCGGCCACATAGCCGCGATAGTCGAACATCATCGCGTCCGAGCAGCCCTTGGCCTCGGCCGCGTGCTTGGACATCGTGCAGATCATGTAAAGACCGGCGGCCTTGGCGGCGAAGGGGATGGTCTCGGGCGAGGGACGCTTCCACTTGGCGATGTCGAGCTTGGCACCCTTCATTTTGGCGTCACCATAGTAGTTGCCCCAGGACCAGCAGGCCACGGCCATGCGGATCGGGTTGCGCTTGGAGGCGACGCCCATGTCTTCGCCCGCGCCGCGCCAGGCGATGGCACGGACATAGGCATCGGTCAGGTTGTTGGCCTTGAGCACAGCCTCTTTCGCGGCGTTGATCTCGGCCACGCTGTAGGGCAGCGGCATGTCCAGAAGCTCGCCCGACATGCGCAGACGTTCGGAATGCTCGGTCGACTTGAAGATCTTGCCATTGTAGCAGCGTTCACCCTCGAAGACGGACGAGGCGTAGTGGAGCGCGTGGGTCAGGATATGGACATTGGCCTGACGCCATTCCACCAGTTTCCCGTCCATCCAGATGAACCCGTCACGATCGTCATAGCCTGCCATCTCAACCTCCGCTTTTCCGAATGTTGCGCAAGTTAGGTCCGCTTCGGACAGATTCTTGCGCCAAATCGGCGGAGTGTTACGGGTTCGTGCTTGGAAAGTCAACAAGGCTGACGTAAATTCGCCGGAAAGGAGAAAGCCATGGCCGAGACACCGGGCGGCGAAAGCCTCTTGTTCCTGACGGATGAACAGCTGCGAAAGGGCATCGAAGCGATGTTCTTTGCCTATCGCGGCTTCACGGCCGATCCGGACCGGATTCTGGGGGGGATGGACTATGGCCGGGCGCATCACCGGGCGATCCACTTCATTCATCGCTCTCCGGGGACGACGGTCTCGAACCTGCTATTGATCCTCGGTGTTACAAAGCAGTCGTTGAATCGTGTGTTGCGCACCTTGATTGAGGATGGTCTCGTCCGCAGCGAGAAGGGCAAGGTGGATGCGCGGGAACGGCATCTGCATTTGACGGACAAGGGACAGATGCTGGAACGGGAATTGTCAGACGCGCAAAGGGCGCGGATGCGGGCGGCGTACCGGGCAGCGGGACCGCAGGCGGTGCAGGGCTTTCGGCAAGTGCTGGAGGCGATGATGGACCCGGAAATGCGGCGTCAGTACAACCGTCTGAAGGAGGGCGGCTGATGGTGCCCGACGCGCATCTCCTGATCGTCGATGATGACGAACGTATCCGGGGGCTGTTGCAGAAGTTCCTGATCCGGAATGGCTTTCTGGTATCGGTCGCGCGCGATGCAGTCCAGGCGCGGAAGATTCTGGGCGGGCTGGAGTTCGACCTCATCGTGATGGACGTGATGATGCCGGGCGAGGATGGCGTGACCCTGACGCGCGACCTGCGCAAACGGATGCAGACGCCGATCCTGCTGCTCACGGCACGAGGCGAGGCGGCGAACCGGATCGAGGGGCTGGAAGCGGGGGCGGATGACTATCTGGTCAAGCCGTTCGAGCCGAAGGAGCTCTTGTTGCGGATCAATGCGATCCTGCGCCGGGTACCGCAGGCCAAGGCGGCTGAACCCGTGCGGCAGGTGATCCATCTGGGTGCCGTGCGCTATGACGTGGACCGGGGCGAGATGTGGCGCGGCGAGGTGCCCGTGCGGCTGACGGCGACCGAGGCGGCGCTGATGCGCATCTTCGCGGCACAGCCCGGTGTCGCGCTGAGCCGCGAGAGGCTGGTCGCCGAACAGGGCGAGGACGCGGCGCAGGAAAGGGCGGTCGATGTGCAGATCACCCGGCTCCGGCGGAAGATCGAGGACGACCCGAAGGTGCCGCGCTACCTGCAAACGGTGCGGGGCGAGGGCTATATGCTGCAGCCGGATTGAGCTGAGGCTGGTCGCTGGACCGGGGGCCAGCCCCCTAGCCACTCGGTTTCTCGAACCGATGGCGAAACCGAATGGCTACCCGGGATATTTGGGCAAAGATGAAAGGGCTTGTGAGTGCTCGTCTTCACGCATGACGCTTTTCTTGGCCATGTGACCCCGCCGGGACATCCGGAGCGGGTGGAGCGATTGGCGGCGGTGGAGCTGGGGCTTCACGGGATTGCCGTGGAGCGACGGGAGTGTCCCCAGGGTGATGAGGCCGAGGTGCTGCGCTGTCATCCGGCGTCCTATCTGGCGCGGGTGAAGGCGGCGGTGCCGGACGAGGGCTGGGCCCAGTTGGACGGGGATACGTTCCTGTCGCCGGGGTCATTTGAGGCGGCACTGCGGGCGGTCGGGGGAATCTGCGCTGCCGTTGATGCGGTCGTAAGCGGGGAGGCAAAGACGGCATTCGTGGCCGGGCGACCCCCCGGGCACCATGCCGAGCGTCAGACGGCGATGGGGTTCTGTCTGTTCGGGACAGTCGCCATCGGCGCAAAGCGGGCGCTGGACCATCACGGGCTTTCGCGCGTCGCGATTGTGGATTTCGACGTGCATCATGGCAACGGGACGCAGGACCTTTTGTGGGACGAGGGACGGTGTCTCTACGTCTCCAGCCATCAGATGCCGCTTTATCCGGGCACCGGGCGGCCAGAGGAGCGGGGCGCGCATGGGCAGATCCTGAACGTGCCGCTGCGGTCGGGCTCGGGCGGGCGGGCGATGCGGGAGGTCTATGAGCGCGTGGTCTTCCCCGCCCTGGATGCGTGGAAACCCGAGCTCTTGCTCATTTCGGCGGGGTTCGATGCCCATGCGGATGATCCGCTGGCCGGGCTGGAATGGCAGGCCGAGGACTATCACTGGCTGACCGACCGGCTTTGCGATTTTGCCGGGGGGCGGGTGGTCTCGACACTTGAGGGCGGCTATGATCTGGATGCGCTGGCGGCCTGCGTGGCCGCGCATGTGGGCGTGCTGGAGGAGCGGGGCCGATGAGCGACAAAGCCATTGAAACGATGAGCTTCGAGGAGGCGATGGCCGCGCTGGAGCAGGTCGTGGGCGCGCTGGAACGGGGCGAAGTGCCGCTGGAACAGTCGATTGCGCTTTATGAGCGCGGGGCGGCCCTGAAGACGCATTGCGCGAAGAAGCTGGCCGAGGCCGAGGAAAAGGTCGAGCTGATCCGGGCCCAGGAAGGCCGCGCAGTGGGGACGACTCCGGCGGAGGGGATGTGAGATTTCCGGAACGGCTGGCGGCGGATGCTGCCCTGTGCGAGGCGCGATTGCTGCGCGCCTTGGAAGACCGCGCGGACCAGCCGGTGACCCATGCGATGCGCTACGCCCTGCGCGGCGGCAAGCGGCTGCGGGCCTTCCTGGTGCTGGAAGGCGCGCGGCTGCATGGGGTACCCGAGGCAAGGGCGCTGAGTGCGGCGGCGGCGGTCGAGGCACTGCATGCCTATTCGCTGGTGCATGACGATCTGCCCGCGATGGACGACGACGACCTGCGGCGGGGCCAGCCGACAGTGCATGTGAAATGGGACGAGGCCACCGCAGTCCTGGCCGGGGATGCCCTGCAGACCCTGGCCTTCGAGCTCTTGACCGACCCGGCGCTCGGTTCGGCCGAGGTGCGGGTGGCGCTGGTCGCGGGGCTTGCCAAGGCCTCGGGTATCGACGGGATGGTGCTGGGCCAGGCGCTGGACATCGCGGCCGAGACGGCGGGGCGGAGCCTGACGCTGGAAGAGATCACCGCGTTGCAGGCGGGCAAGACCGGGGCTCTGATCAGCTTTGCGGCCGAGGCCGGGGCGGTGATCGCGGGTGCGGACCCGGCACCTTTGCGCCGCTATGCCGCGGCACTGGGACTTGCCTTCCAGATTGCAGATGACATTCTGGACGTGACGGGCGACGAAGCCGTGACCGGCAAGCGCGTAGGCAAGGATGCGGATGCGGGCAAGGCCACCTTCGTCTCGCTTCTGGGGCTGGAAGGCGCGCGGGTTCGGGCGGCAGATCTGGTGCGTGAGGCCGAGGCGGCGCTTGCCGGGTATGGAAATGGCACCGCCAACTTGATCGCCGCCGCACGCTTCGTTATCGCGCGGGACAACTGATGCGCCAAAGGCAGGCATGATGACCGACCGACCCGCTACCCCTTTGCTTGACCGGGTGACCCTGCCCTCGGACCTCAAGGGTCTGTCGGACCGCGAGTTGCACCAGTTGGCCGCCGAGTTGCGGGCCGAGACGATCTCGGCCGTGTCGGTGACGGGCGGGCATCTGGGGGCGGGCCTGGGCGTGGTGGAGCTGACGGTGGCGTTGCATGCCGTCTTCGACTGCCCGCGCGACAAGCTGATCTGGGATGTCGGCCACCAATGCTATCCGCACAAGATCCTGACCGGGCGGCGGGACCGCATCCGGACGCTGCGGATGGAAGGCGGGCTTTCGGGGTTCACCAAGCGGTCGGAAAGTCCCTACGATCCGTTCGGCGCTGCGCATAGCTCGACCTCGATCTCGGCAGCACTGGGCTTTGCCATGGCGGCCGAGCTTGGCGGCGACCCGGGCGATGCGATTGCGGTCATCGGCGACGGGGCGATGTCGGCAGGCATGGCCTTTGAGGCGATGAACAACGCCGGCCACCTGGGCAAGCGGTTGTTCGTGGTGCTGAACGACAACGAGATGTCGATTGCGCCTCCGGTGGGGGCGCTGTCCTCGTACCTCTCGAAGCTTTACGCCGAAGCGCCGATGCAGGACCTCAAGCAGGTGGCGAAGGGGTTCGTGGGCCTTCTGCCGCAACCCTTCCAGGAGGGGGCGAAGCGGGCCAAGGACATGCTGAAGGGCATGGCCGTGGGCGGGACGCTGTTTGAATCGCTGGGGTTCGAATATGTCGGCCCCATCGACGGGCACGACCTGGATCAGCTTTTGCCGGTCCTGCGCACGGTCAAGGCGCGGGCGTCGGGGCCGGTCCTGATCCATGTGCTGACCAAGAAGGGCAAGGGCTATGCCCCGGCCGAGGCCGCGCGGGACAAGGGCCATGCGACGGGCAAGTTCGACGTGCTGACCGGCGTGCAGGTCAAAGCGGCGTCGAATGCGCCGTCCTATACCAAGGTCTTTGCGCAAAGCCTGATCGCCGAGGCAGAGCTTGATCCGAAGATCGTGGCCGTCACTGCGGCGATGCCGGACGGGACGGGGCTGGACCTGTTTGCAGGCCGCTTCCCGAAGCGGTGCTTCGATGTGGGGATAGCCGAGCAGCATGCGGTGACGTTCTCGGCCGGGCTGGCGGCGGGGGGGCTGAAGCCTTTCTGCGCGATCTATTCGACCTTCCTGCAGCGCGGGTATGATCAGGTGGTGCATGACGTGGCGATCCAGCGCCTGCCGGTCCGCTTTGCGATCGACCGGGCGGGGCTGGTGGGGGCCGACGGAGCGACCCATGCGGGGGCGTTCGACGTGGCCTTCATGGCGAATCTGCCGGGTATGGTGGTGATGGCCGCCGCAGACGAGGCGGAGCTGGTGCATATGGTGGCAACGGCCGCCGCGTATGACGAGGGGCCGATCGCCTTCCGTTATCCCAGGGGCGAGGGCGTTGGGGTCGAGAGGCCCGCGCGCGGCGTACCGCTGGAGATCGGCAAGGGGCGGATCATGCGGGAAGGGTCTCGTGTGGCGGTGCTGTCCTTCGGCACGCGGCTTGGCGAAAGCCTGAAAGCGGCGGAGGCTTTGGCGGCAAGGGGCGTGTCGGTGACGGTGGCCGATGCGCGGTTTGCCAAACCCCTGGACCGCGACCTGATCCTGCAGCTGGCGCGGGGGCATGAGGCGCTGGTGACGGTCGAGGAAGGCGCGGTCGGGGGCTTCGGGTCGCAGGTCGCACAGCTGCTTGCCGAGGAAGGGGTGTTCGACCGGGGGCTCAAGTTCCGGTCGATGGTGCTGCCCGACATCTTCATCGACCAGGCGAGCCCCGAGGCGATGTACCGGGTCGCGGGGCTGGATGCGGCGCATATCGAGGCCAAGGCCCTGGAAGCGCTGGGCGTCGCAGTGGTGGGCAAACGGGCCTAAGACGCTTTGCTATAGAAATCGGAATTGTCACGGCTTAGCTTTCGCTTGGGACGGAAGTAGGGGAAGTCGCGGCGGCATCGATGGCAGGTCTTTCGAACCTTTTGCGCCGTGCGGCTGGGTCTGCAGGTCGGCGGCTTCGCGCAGCCTGGGAGCGGCTGGCCCTGCGTCGCGCGACGCGAGTTCTTTCCGGCAGGACCAGGATCGAGCTTGCCGAGGACGAATGCTGCGCGATCACGCTGTTGAAGAACGGGGCCTATTTCCTGCCCGAACTTCTGGCCCATCACCGCAGGATCGGCGTGCGGCATTTCCTGGTCATCGACAATGGCTCGACAGATGGCACGCAGGAGCTTCTAGCCGTCGAGCCGGATGTGACGGTGGTCGAGAACCTGTTGCCGGTCGCCGACTACGAAGTTCTGATGCGGTCGCTTGTCCCGCGGCGGTTCGTCCGGGGTGGCTGGTTCCTGGTGGTGGATTCTGACGAGATGTTCGATCCTCCGCCCGGTTGCGGTGGGCAGATCCGGCCCCTGCTGCGCTATCTTTCTGCCTCGGGCCATACGGCGATGCTGGCCCATTGCTTGGACATGTTCAGCGATGCTCCTGCTCATGAGACGGCCCGCTGGACCTATGCTGAAGCGCTAGAGCGGCTGGACCTCTGTTCTATTGAGGGTCTGGAGCGAATTGCCTATCACGATCCGGATTTCGCCCTGAGCTTCTATCTGAAGGACAATGTGACTGACGGTCCGCAGCATTTCTGGCGCGGCGGCATGCGCCAGCAGGTTTTTGGCGAGACGCCGCTCCTGACGCGGCACAATATCCTGCGGAACACCCCCGGTGTGGCGCCGCCTGGCCATGTTCACGCGGTTTCGGGCGTCAGGGTGTCGGATGTCACGGCCTCTTTCCGGCACTACAAGTTCACGGGCGACTACATTGTGCGCGACCGAAAACAGGTGGCTGCCCGGGTCTGGCAGCATGGCGAGGATGCCCGGCGATTGGCGATGTATGACCAGCCGGGCGGGTTCGCAATCACGACCCCGGGACAGCGACACTATCCAGGGGTCGAGGGCCTGGAAGAGGCTGGCTTTATCCAAACAAGCGCTCGGTTTCGGGCCTTTGTGGCAGGTCTACCGAAGGCGTGATGTGGCCGTCGAGCCCCGAAGCCAGGCGACCAGAGCGGGCAGGCTGATCACGGTCGCAACCGCGATAGTGTTCAGGCAGTTCCGGTGAAAGGTCTGCTCGCCGACGTCGGCATTGGCTTCAAACCCTGGTCGCTGGCCCGGACGCTTCCTTTCTTACTGGACAGAATTCTTGCAACGATTCCGAAGCGAAACAGCGCAGCTACCCCCTTGGCAGAGGAAGGATAGCGCTCAGGCCTACTCACTTTTTCGGCTTCTTGATCGTCTCCACAAAATGCGTCCTGGGCGCTTGCCATGCTTTCTTGTCGGTCGTCAACCGACCGGTGCCGGCGTTTTGACCGATCTTGCTGGCGCCTTTCCACATGCGCATCAGTTCCTTCCCCGGGGCCGTTTCCCGCCATTTTCTGGCTACGGATTGGGGTCAGCCATGATTTCTCTGAAAAACAAGCGAATGTACCGAACTTCACAGAGTCAGGTGAGATGCTCTCATTCTGTTCCGAAGCCCGGCAATCAGCCCCGCCGCAGCCCGTCCATCACCCGGACAAGCGCCTCGCTGATCCCGGGCTCGGACAGGGCGTGGCCGGCCATGGGGACCATCTTCAGTTCGCAATTCGACCAGCCTCGGGACAGGGCCCAGGCCGATTGGGGTGGGCAGATCATGTCGTAGCGGCCCTGGACGATCGTAGCCGGAACCTGTTCGATCCGTTTGCGTTCCCGCAGGATCCAGCCGTCGCAGTCAAGGAAGCCCGCGTTCTGGAAATAGTGGTTCTCGAGCCGGGCGAAGGCACGGGCGTAGTCGGAGGGGCTTTCGCCCAACGCGCCCTCGTTCTGGATCGAGGCGAGGGCGTTTTCCCAATTGGCCCAGATGCGGCCGAAGCGGGTTTCCTCGACCAGGTTGCCGGAGAAGAGGCGGCGGTGGTAGGCTGCGATCAGGTCCTGGCGTTCGTCCTCGGGGATGACGTCGACAAAGCGCGCCCAGAGGTCGGGGAAGAAGGTCCCGGCGCCGCCGCCGTAGAACCATTTCAGTTCTGCCTGGGTCATCAGGAATACGCCGCGCAGGACCAGGTGGTTGACGCGGGTCGGATGGGTGATCGCGTAGATCAGCGCAAGCGTCGCGCCCCAGCTGCCGCCGAAAGCGATGAAGCTGTCGATGCCGAGGGCGGTGCGGATCGCCTCGACATCCTCGACGAGGTGCCAGGTGGTATTGGCGGTGACCGAAGCATGGGGCCGGGAGCGGCCGCAGCCGCGCTGGTCGAACAGCACGATCCGGTAATGGCGCGGGTCGAAGTAGCGCCGCATCGCTGGAGAACAGCCCCCACCCGGACCGCCGTGGAAGACGAAGACAGGGACGCCATCGGGGCGGCCGCATTGTTCGACATAGACGCGGTGGCCATCGCCCATGTCGATCACGCGCTGATCGAAGGGCTCGATCGGCGGGTAAAGATACTCGACTGCGCGCTTTTGACCTGATCTCTGATCCATATTCGCCCTATATAGCGCCGTGTAAGCCCGGAGTCGAAGGGCAAAGGAGGCGGTAATGGCGGTCGATACGGTAGACCCTGCGGAAGTGGCCAAGTTCGAGGCGATGGCCGCCGAGTGGTGGGACCCGAACGGCAAGTTCAGGCCGCTGCACATGCTGAATCCGTGCCGGCTGGACTATATCTGTGCGCAGATCGCCGCCGAGTTCGGCCGTGACCTGACGGCGCCGCTGCCGTTCAAGGGTCTGCGGCTGCTGGATATCGGCTGCGGCGGGGGGCTCCTCTCGGAACCGATGGCGCGGCTGGGGGCGGATGTGGTCGGCGCCGATGCGGCCGAGCGGAACATCCCGGTGGCAAAGGCACATGCCCGGCAGTCGGGGCTGGCGATCGACTATCGCCATACGACAGCCGAGGCGCTGGCTGCGGCGGGCGAGCGGTTCGATGTGGTCCTGAACATGGAAGTGGTCGAGCATGTGGCTGACCCGCAGGCCTATCTCACTGCCTGTCAGGAATTGCTGAAGCCCGGCGGGCTGATGATCTGTTCCACGCTGAACCGGAATCCCAAGAGCTTCATGATGGCCATCGTCGGCGCGGAATGGGTGATGCGCTGGCTGCCCAAGGGCACGCATGACTGGGCGAAGTTCATCACGCCGGATGAGCTTTACGAGCTGATCCGCAAGGCTGACTTGCGGCCGGTCGACCGCAAGGGGATGGTCTTCAACCCGGTAACCTGGCGCTGGAGCCTGTCAGACCGCGACCTGAGCTGCAACTACGTCACTGCCTCGGTCAAGACGACGACCGGTTAATCGGAGCCCAGCGGTTCGGGAACCAGACCGGCCCGGGTGTCGCGGTCGAAGACGCGGGTGACGTCGCAGATCAGTTCGGCCAAATCGTCGATATCGGCGGCACCGTGATCGGCTGTCAGCTGGATCCTCCACCGCGGGGCATGGCCGGGTACGATGGGCGCCAGCAGAAGCGGGACCTGCGGACCGGCGCTGGCCAGAAGCCGGGTCCGGGCTTCGGCCGTCTGCAGCGGCAGGCGCACTGGCACCAGCGGCGAGACCTGGCCCATGACGCGCAGGCCGTCCGACATCAGGCGATTTCGCAGGCGCAGCGCGCAGCCATGCAGGCGACGACGACGGCGGCGGCCCTCGGGGCTGTCGACAAGGTCAAGGGCGGTCTGGATCACCGTGGCGTTGACCGGCGAAAGCGCTGCCCGATGCTTCTGGCCCGGGCGCAGGGCGTCGGCCAGTGCCGGATCCCGCAGGGCGACAAATCCACCGGTGGCCGCAAAGGTCTTGGCGAAGCTGCCGAGCACGACGTCGACCCGGCCAAGGCAACCCTGAAGCTCCAGAACGCCACGACCTTCCTGGCCGAGGGCGCCAAGGTCATGCGAGACATCGGCGATGAGAACCGCCCCATGCTGCCGCGCAAGCTGGGTGAGTTCGGCCAGGTCGGCCATGCGCGAGCCATGGGCCGAAATCGCCGGCACCGCGATGAAGATCCGGCCCCGGTGCTGCTGCCGACCAAGCCGGGACAGTCGACGTTCCAGTCCTTCGAGTGACCCGGAGGGGCAGCGGTGCGGTCTGGCACCTGCGGCGATAGTGGTCTCGAACATTGCGGGATGGGCGCCGGCGTCGATGATCACGTCGTCCTGCGGGTGGAAGAGGCCAAGCAAGGTCGCGCAAATGGCATCGGTGCCGGAAGGAAACACCAGGGCAGCCGGAAGCTGCAGGAAGGCGGCGATCCTGGCTTGCAGCGCAAGGGCCGGGGCGCTGGGCGACGAGGCGGGATGGCTTTGGCCCAGAGCGGCAAGGACAGCGGAGCGTATCGCCGGATGGCTGGCGAGGGCGAGGTAATCCTGCGCGGTGAAGTCCAACCCAGGGCGTGGAAGGGCTCGGGCGGGTTCCGGGAAGGCGGACAGGAACGGCACGGCGTTTTCCGACAGACCGGGACGGGCGTGATTTGGGTGCTGGGCAACTCCGTCGGGGGACGAAATGGTCCGGGCGGGGCGGGGCATGGTGTGACCTCTTGCTGGGCCCCGATGCGCATTTGGGGCATCAAGGAGCCGTTGGCGGGCTTGGTCAGAACCTGCGCAGCGAGGGGGAAAAATGCGCGTTAATTCCCCGTGAAAACCGCGAAACCGTCGCTGGCACCCCGCGAAATGCGGAAAACTCTGTGCCATGCTGCCGGAAATCGGCAGGGAGTCGCGGCCATGACGCAATGGAAAGAGGTCACCTCGGGGCTGGAGCATGGGGGCTATGTCGCCTGGGAAGCGGCCGTCGACGCGGCGCTTGGCCATCTGGGGCATGATCATGTGCCGCTGTTCGTAAAGCTTTCCCCACCGACCGGGATGACGCTGCTGCAGGCCATCGACCAGACCCTGGCACTGCCGGGACTGCGTCTCAGCCGACATGAGCACGACCTCATGGCGACCGAACGCGCGCTTGTTGCGGCCGGAGGGACGCAGGAGATCCGGCTGGTGGTCTTCTGGAAGCGGGCGGATCTGGGCAGCCTGCCCGGCTTCTGGAAGGTGTTGCAGGTCGGCCCGGCGCTGTCGATCGCCGAGGATCAGGCATCGGCGCAGGGTACGGATCTGGTGACCCTGGCCGGGGATCTGGACCGGAACGTGCCGCTTGTGGCGGTGATCGACGACGGGATCGGTTATCTCAACGCCCGTTTCCGCAGGTCGCGGGATGAGACCCGAATCCGGGCGGTCTGGCTGCAGTCAACCGAGCGCGAAGGTGCGGCCGGGGGCGTGCTGAATGGCTGCGTCCTGGGTCAGGCCGAGATCGACAAGATGCTGGCTGATGGCGGCGACGAGGTGGCACAGTACCGCGCCAGGAATAGGTCGCTCTTTCCCATGCCCGATGGGGTGCTGACCGACCGACATGTCGCGCATGGCACGCATGTGTTGGACCTTGCAGCAGGCGCGGCGCCCTGGGCAGGAGACGAGCTTTCGCGCTTGCCAATCCTCGCGGTCCAGTTGCCACCGGCCAGCATCCGCGAGACGTCGGGGCGGCGGATGGAAACCCATCTGGTACAGGGCCTGCGCTGGATCCTGTCCGAGGTGCTGCGTCAGGCGGATCACAGCGATGTGCCGCCCGTCATCGTCAACATCAGCCTTGGGTCACTGGCCGGCCCCGGGGATCGTCATGCCTTCCTGGCGGACTGGCTGGCTTATGAGGTCGCCCGGCACGCCCGGGTCACCGGGGGCGGAGAGATCCGGCTGGTCGTGGCCTATGGCAATTCGCGGCTAGGTCGCCTGGTCGCGCGTGGCGAACTGCGCCAGTCGCAGGCAATGAAACTGATCTGGCGGGTGCAGCCGGACGATCACAGCTCGAGTTTCCTTGAGCTGCGGGCCGACCAGAGCCAGGTTGCAGGGCTGAGCCTTCGGCTGAAGCCGCCGGAAGGTTCGGGTCTGCCGGGCCTGGACATCCCCTGGCCGGTGGCGGGCAAGGGCTGGCGTTTGCCCGGACCGATTGCCGCCGTGACCGCCAGCCACGAGGACGGAGGCCAGTCGCATGTGCATCTGGCGCTGGGCCCGACAGCCGGGACAGGCCCGATGCCTGCGGCGCCGTCCGGGGCCTGGCTGATCGAGGTCAGGACCGAAATGATCGAGCCGGTCCGGGTGACGGCGCGGGTGCAGCGAGATGATACGCCTCCGGGCTATCCGACGCTGGGGCGGCAAAGCTGGCTTGACCATCCGTTGGCCTGGGACTGGGATCCCGATCAGCGTGGCTTCCTTGCGCCGCGCCTGGCGCAGGATGCTCCGGGTTGCCCGGTTACCCGCGAGGGCAGCTTTGTCGCTTTTGCGGGCGCGGATGACCCGCGCATCCTGTTCGTCGGTGCCGGCCGGCCGGTGACGGGCCGACGCGGAGAGCTGCAGGCGACGGCCTATTCGTCCGAAGGTGTCCAGCATTTCGCCCGTCCAGGCGAATCGCGTGGCCCGACACTGATGGCGCAAGGTGACGGTGGTGTCCTGCTGCGCGGGATGCGGGCGACCGGTGTTCCAAGTGGATCGGTGGTCAGGATGTCGGGAACCAGCGTTGCGGCCCCGCAGGTGACGCGCGCGCTGGCCCGGTATTTCCTGACCGTTCCAGAAGGCGCACGGACACCGGAAAAGGAGCGTCAGTTCCTGACCGGAACGCCGAACTGGACCACGATCGACCCGCGCGAAGGCTATGGCACCCTGATCGCCACGGGGTCGTGACCGGTCAGAGAAACGCCCCCTGTCCGGGTCGGGAAGGGGGCGTTCGGTCGGATGCGAGGCGAAGTTCGCCCCGGGCTATCGCCATTCCGCCAGCGCTGCACGCCAAAGCGGCGGCAGAACGTGCCAGTCCTTCGCTTCGGCGACCGTGGTGGTCCCGGCGTCCCAGTTCTCGCCGCCCGAACCATGCAGCGCCGCGCACCACTTGCGCAGGGTGAAGTCGCCCGACCAGGCATTGGCATCGGCTTTCCATTCCCGCACGGCATGGTCGGACCCGCCACCCAGGCAGTGGCTGATAAAGGCCAGTGCGATCGAATGGCCAAGAAGCCCGCCATGCGCAGAGTCGACCGGATAATGCACCCCGGCCACGGTGCGGTTGTCGGCGATACGGGCCGCGAGGCGGAACAGAAGGATGACGGGATCGGTGACCGGCGCGGACTCGCTGGCGGGGGCCAGCTTTTCGTGCAGCGTCGCCACCAGCTTTGCCGGAGGTACACCGTCGGCATAGAGCCGGAAAGCGGCAAGCAGAGTGGCAAATGCAAAGGCCTCGGTCGCGTGGCCCGAGGGGTAAGCGGAATGGCCGGGAGTGGAAATCACCGGCTGGATCTGCGGCGAAAGGTCGACCGGTCGGCGGACCGAGCAGAGATGCTTCATCCGCTGTTCCTGTGCAACAACAGTGTCATGCAGTGCGGCCAGAAGCTGGGCGGTATGGGGCCGCCGTATCGCTCCGATTGGCATTTGAGCGGCAAAGAAACCAGTGAAATCCTCGGCCTGGGCCAGGATTTCGCCCAAGCGGTCGGCCCGCAAATCCATCGCGGCGCGCAGCTCCGGCATCTGTGCGGCAATGGTTTCCGAGGTCGGAGGCGTCAAGCTGATAAGGTCGCTTTCGGTGCGCACGAGCTTGGCCGGATCCGCCCCGGGTCGGACCGAGAAGAGCGACATGCCTTCATAGGCCAGCACCGAAGCCCGAGGATAGGCGTCAAGGCGCATTAGGCGCTGCAGTTCGTCTCCTGTCGTGGCCGGAGGGACGGGAACCGTGCCGTCCCAGAACCCCATCAGCGCTTCGGCAGTCTGGCCCAAGGCCGCTGCGCTTGCCGGAGAAGCGCCGCTGCCATGAATTCCATGAATTCCATGAATTCCGTGGATTCCGTGAATCCCGTGGATTCCGTGAATCCCATGAATCCCGTGGATTCCGTGGATCCCGTGGATCCCGCTTGTTGCGAGAATCGACATCAAACCCTCCCTTTTCAATCGACAAATCGTGCATCGGATTTGCCATTTGGCAAAGTCCGCTTGCGGGTGCTTGGTATCAATTGACGCAGAATTCACGGTCTCGGCAGCCGCCAAGGAGTGTTGCACGAGCGTTCTCAACCGCTTAGCGTGGCGGCCGGGGACAGGGGAAGGTCATGTTTATCCGCCTGGTTGGGGTTTTCGAAATCAAGGATGATGCCGGGCGCGACCGTACGCCGCGTGGCGCGAAAGCACGCGCGATCCTGGCGATGCTTTGCCAGACCCCGGATCGACGCCGGGCAAGGCGCTGGCTAGAAGCCCGGCTCTGGTCCGATCGGGGCGCTGAACAGGCCAGTGGCAGCCTGCGGCAGGCCCTGATGGAAATCCGCAAGGCGCTGGGACCGTATGCGGACTGGCTGCAGACTGACCGTGACACGGTGCGGCTCTCCGGGGTCACGATCGATCTGGAGCATGACCCGGACGCTGCGGCAAAGGCCCTGCAATCAGGGAGGGAGTTCCTGGAAGGGATCGACATCATCGATCAGGCTTTCGAGGAATGGCTGCGTGAAGAGCGGTCCCGAGTTGAAGGGAAGATGGGTACGCGTCGGCCCGATCTGGCGCGGCTACCGGTTGCGCAGACTGCGCGGCTGCCATTCGTGATCCGACTTGGTGGCTTGCCCCAGGGCGTGGGCCTGTTTGCCGGGCGGGCACTTGCCGACGCGATCGGCCGCCTTGTAAGCGAGTTTGCCCATATTGATCTCTATGGCTCGGATGGCACCACTATTCCGCCGGATCTTCCAAAGGAGGGCATGGTCCTGCAGGTCGAGGGCGCGGAAATCCAGAGTCGCGTCCATGTACTCGTCAGCTTGTCCTCGATTGCGAGTGGGCAAATCATTTGGAACCAGCGATCCGTCGTGCCGGTATCAGAGGCCGATTTCATTGGAGCAGGAGACCTACCGCCGCTGGTCTTCCAAGCAGCGGACGCGGCCCTATCCTATTTCCCGCGACTTCCTGAATGCCAGGAAGGTCCGCGCCGGGCAAATGCGCTGATCGCGGACGCGTTGGCCGCGATGTTCACCTATGACGGCGAAAGTCTGCGGGCGGCCGACCGAATGCTTGCCGAGGCTGGAAGCATCGCAAACTCGGCTCGGATCTATGCCTGGCGGTGCCTGGTGCGGCAGATCATGGTGGTCGAGCGGACCGAGCGGGACCATAAACGCATCGAAGCGGAGATCGACGAATACTCACGCAAGGCGCTGGAGCTTTCCAAGGCCAATCCGCTTGTCCTTTCACTGGTCGGCCTCGCCCGCGTCATGATTGACGAGAATCCCGAGGCCGGCACAGTCTTGGCACGGGATGCCGTTGCACTGAGCCCTTACAACGCGCATGCATATTTCGCGCAGGCTGCTGCCCTGATCCGGCTTGAGGACAACAGCGCAGCCCTTGAGGCAGCCCGACGCGGCGCGGAAATCGCGGCCCGAACGGCGCATGTTCATTGGTTTGAGGCAATGTCGGGCCTGGCTGCAGTCCGCAGTGGCTCCTACGCAGCGGCTATCGCACACTTCGAGGCCGCACATTACCGTGCGCCCAATTTCCGCGTGGCGATGCGGCATCTGGTTTTTCTCTACCTTTGGGCCGCTGAACCCGAGAAGGCCGCCAGGGTTTACCGCGGCCTTTTGCGCGCCGAGCCCGACTTCACGCTTGAGCGCATAATGAGCGAGCCAGAGTATCCGGCCGTGACGCTGCGCCGAAGCGGCCTTCTGGAGAAATACGGCGCGCAGATTGCCAGTCTTTAGTCGTCGGACGACTTGGCCCAGAGGTTGATCTCTTTCTCTTCGGAAATCGAGTCGATCTGGGCAAGCTCCTCGGCGGTGAAGTCGAGGTTGCGGATCGCGCCCGCGCAATCTTCCACCTGTTCGGGCTTCGAGGCGCCAATCAGCGCACTGGTGATGCCGCCGTTCCGCAGGACCCAGGCCAGCGCCATCTTTGCCAGGGTCTGGCCGCGCGCTTCCGCCATCGCGTTCAGCTTGCGCAGCGAGGCGACGACGCGGTCGTTCAGCGTCGCGACGTCAAGCGACTTGCCCTGCGTTGCCCGGCTGCCCGCCGGGATCCCGTTCAGGTATTTCTTCGTCAGGATCCCCTGGGCGAGCGGCGTGAAGGCGATCGAGCCGATGCCAAGCTCGGCCAGCGTGTCCTTCAGCCCGTCGGTCTCGACCCAGCGGTTCAGGATCGAATAGCTGGGCTGGTGGATCAGGCAGGGCGTGCCCAGATCTTTCAGGATCGCCGCCGCCTCGCGGGTGCGCTGGCTGTTGTAGCTGGAGATCCCCACATAAAGCGCACGGCCCGAGCGGACGATGTGGTCCAGCGCGGCCATGGTTTCTTCAAGCGGCGTGTCCGGATCGAAGCGGTGCGAATAGAAGATATCGACGTAGTCGAGCCCCAGCCGCTTCAGCGACTGGTCGCAGGAGGCGATCATGTATTTCCGGCTGCCCCATTCGCCATAGGGGCCGTTCCACATGTGGTACCCGGCCTTGGAGGAGATGATCAGCTCGTCGCGCAGATGGCGGAAGTCGGTCTTCAGGATATCGCCAAAGGCTTCCTCGGCGCTGCCGGCCGGAGGCCCGTAATTGTTGGCCAGGTCGAAATGGGTGATGCCGTGGTCGAAGGCGGTGCGGCAGATCGCCTGCTTGGTCTGGTGCGGCGTGTCGTGGCCGAAGTTATGCCAGAGGCCAAGGCTGATCGCCGGAAGCCGCAAGCCGGACTTGCCGCAGCGGTTGTAGACCATCCGGTCGTAGCGATCTTCGCGCGGGGTGTAGGTCATGGCATCCTCCTGTTGGCGCGACCATCCCACGCCGTGCTGGCGGCTTCAAGTTGCGCTGACCGGGTTTCCGGAGGAAGGTGGGTCCATGACCTTGGTTCGCCAGTTCTGGGATTTCTGCGTGGCGGTCTGGCTGCGCGTGGGCGACGGCCATTTCGGCCTGATCGCGGCAGGCGTCGCCTTCTATGCGATGTTCGCGGTCTTTCCGGGGCTTGGCGCGGCGGTGGCGCTTTGGGGGCTTGTGGCGGACCCTGCCGTGATCCAGGGCTATCTGACCGTGGCCGAGCGGTTCCTTCCCCCCGACGCCCGGACCCTGGTCCATGATCAGGTCATCGGGCTCATCGCGGCGCCCAAGGCGGCACTGCAATGGACGACCGTCCTTTCGCTGGGCATCGCACTTTATTCGGCGCGGGCCGGGGTGTCGGCGCTGATCCAGGGGCTGGATGTCGTGCATCGGTCGCGTCCGCGAGGGTGGATTTGGGGCTGGGCGGTCGATTTCCTGCTGACCGTGGCCCTGATCGGCGCCCTGTTTGTCGCACTTGTCACTGTGGTCGTGGTCCCGCTTCTGCTGAGCTATGTCCAGTTCGGCACTTTCGAGGCCTGGCTTACCAAGGTCCTGCCCTGGGGGGCGATGTTCCTGCTGGTGGTCACCTGCCTGTCGATCCTCTATCGCTTTGGCCCCAATGTGCCGGGCGGGTTCCGCTCGCCCTGGATCTCGGTCGGCGTGCTGGTCGCGGCACTGACCTGGGCCGGGGTATCGATCGGCTTCTCGATCTATCTGGCCAATTTCAACAGCTACAACGCGATCTATGGCTCGATCGGAGCGGTGATCATCCTGATGATGTGGCTGTACCTTTCGGTCTGGGCCGTGCTTCTGGGCGGCGCGATCAATGCCGAGCTGGACGCGCGGCTGCGGTCGCCGGGGGCAGAGCGGCGCGGCTGACGCGGCTGCGGCCGGGTCTAGAGGCCGAGCCGGTCCAGCGCTGCGTCCATCGGGGACCAGTCCTCGATCTGCAGCCGAACGACGAGGGTCAGGACCCGCGACCGCCAGGCGGGCGGCAGGCGCGCGGCGTCCTTTTCGGTCGTTACCAGCTGTGCCCCGGCCGCGTTTGCTTCGGCCTGCAAGCGGCGAAGCAGCGTTTCCGAAAGGGCTTCGTGGTCGCCCAGGGCCTCTCCCCGCACCAGTTCGGCGCCCTCTGCCCGCAGGCTGGCAAAGAATCGCGACGGATCGGCGATGCCCGCAAATGCGAGCACACGCTCACCTTTCCAATCCATGCCCATGCGCAGCGGCACCAGTGCGCCGCGCAGGCGGGGGGTTGGGATCGCTGCTCCCCAGGCCTTCTGGAAGCGCGTCTGCGCTTCGTCGCCGCCGATGCTCAGCACAAGATCGGCACGGGCCAGGCCCGTGGCCACAGGTTCGCGCAGGGGCCCGGCCGGGATGCAGCGGCCGTTGCCGAACCCGCGGGCGGCATCAACCACGACCAGGGAAAGCGACGGTTTGACCGCAGGGCTTTGAAACCCGTCGTCCAGCAGGATGACCCTGGCCCCCGCCGCCTCGGCAGCGCGCGTCCCGGCAGCACGGTCCTTTGCCACCCAGACCGGCGCAAAGGCAGACAGAAGCAGCGGCTCGTCCCCGACCTCGGCGGCCGTGTGCCGGGCT
The DNA here is from genome assembly GCA_016792685.1 of Tabrizicola sp. Classification (GTDB taxonomy): domain Bacteria; phylum Pseudomonadota; class Alphaproteobacteria; order Rhodobacterales; family Rhodobacteraceae; genus Tabrizicola. The sequence goes on from JAEULQ010000010.1 coordinate 19,207, forward strand.
TCATCGACCCGCACCGGCCCGGCAAGCGTGCCGCCGTAACCCCGGCTGACGATCTGCACGGCATGGCCACGGGCAGACAGGCGTTCGACCAAGGCGATGACTGTGGGCGTCTTTCCGGCCCCGCCAGCAGTCAGGTTGCCGACGCAGATGACCGGTACGCTTGGCGCATAACTCGGGCGCCGCAGCCGACGGGCGGTCCCTGCCGCATAGATCCAGCCAAGCGGGGCGAGAAGCCTTGGCAGAAAGCCCGGACGATCTGGAGGGCGGAACCAGAACCCCGGCGCGCGCATCACTCTTCGCCGTCCATGACGGCGCGGATCCGGTCGACGACGATTGCGGTCACGTCGGCCCCTTCGCTGGCCACGGTCCAGGCGGCCTGTGCCAATCGCGCCGCGCGGTCCGGTGACAGGACATCGCCAAGCGCCTCGCCCAGTTCGGTGCCCGAGGCGACTGCCCGGGTGGCGCGTGCTGCACCCAGCCGCCCGAAGACGGGGCCAAGCTGGCCCGTGCGCGGGCCATGCAGGATGGCCGAACCAAGCGCCGCAGCCTCCATCGGATTGCGCACCGGACCCCGGCCATTCAGGCTGCCCCCAAGGTAGGTCACGGGCGCAAGCCGGTACCAAAGCCCGTAGTCGGCCGGATTGTCGACGACCATGACCTCGACCTCGGGTTCGGGGTCTTCGTCCAGCGCCCGCTGTGCGACGACCCAGCCGTCGGTCTCTTCCAGCCGTTGCGCCAGCGGGGCGGCGCGCGCCGGGTCCTCGGGCATCAGGATCAGGAGCAGGCGGTGCGAATGCTGCTGCGCCATCCGGTGCGCCTGAAGGACGGCGGCTTCCTCGGCCTCAGGTACGCCTGCGGCAAACCAGACCGGACGACTGGCCAGTTCCCGCGCCAGCGCCGCCCGTTCGGATTCCGGGCAGGCCAGCGCCTCGCTTTCCTCTTCCATCCGGCCGATGACTGCCACCGAGGACAGCGCCGCGCCGCCCTTGCGGAAAGCCCGCGCCGCAGCTTCGTCCATTGCAAGGATTTCGCGGAACCGCGCCAGAGCCGAGCGCATCAGACCCGGATACCAGCCATCCCTCTCGCGCAGGAAGGCCGGGGCCTTGCCATTGACCACCAGCATCGGGATCTTGCGCTCGGCCGCTTCATGCATGACGGCGGGGCGCAACTGGCCACCGGCAAAGATCGCGATCTCGGGCCGCCAGTGATCCAGAAAACTGCGCGCATCGGCCGGGGTGTCGGACGGAGGCGGCTCGACCAGCACGCCCTCGCGCGGGCTGACGGGGACCGGCGCGGTCAGAAGCACCGGAAGGCCGTCTTCCTCGACCAGCCGACGGGCCAGGGCGAGCATCGGGCTGACCAGCCCCTCACCGGGCGCATGCAGCCAGACCAGGCGCCCGGTCGGCCGCGTTGGCCGGGGTGGCCCCTCGGGCTGCTCTCGCCTTTGCCCCAGATTGTAAAGCTTCAGACCAAGCGAGGCCGCCATGGGTCAGTGACCAAGCTCCTCGGTTGCGGAACCGGGCTTCGCCTCGTCGCGCAGGCGATGGATATGGGCGATGAAGTAGCGCATGTGGGCATTGTCGACCGTGCGCTGCGCCTCGCCCTTCCAGGCCCGGAAGGCGCTTTCGTAGTTCGGAAACATCCCGACGATATGAATCTGCGACACGTCGCGGAAGACGTTCGTCTGCGGGTCCACCAGCTCGCCACCGAAGACGAGATGCAGGCGCTGGGTCATCATGGGCTCCGTTCGGATCAGGCGCGCTGAACCTAGCCGGTTCCGGCCGAAGGGGGAAGTCTGTGCCGGGGACTTGCTTTGAGGGGCGCAACGGGTCACATAAAAGGGAAAGTGCGTCTTGCGCGCGCGGTTTTGCAATGGAGGTTTGTCGTGGATCTTTCGTTTTTGCTTGGCTGGCCGGGTGTCTATCTGGCGATAGCCGTCTTTATCATCCTTTGCATCTTCCTGGGCGTACGGATCGTACCGCAGTCGGAAAAGCATGTCGTCGAACGCTTTGGCCGTCTGCGGGCGGTGCTTGGGCCGGGGATCAACTTTGTGGTGCCGTTCCTTGACCGCATCGCGCACAAGGTCTCGGTTCTGGAACGCCAGCTGCCGAACGCCAGCCAGGACGCGATCACGGCCGACAACGTGCTGGTCAAGGTCGAGACCTCGGTCTTCTATCGCGTGACAGAACCGGAAAAGACCGTCTACCGGATCCGCGATGTGGATGGGGCGATTGCCACCACGGTTGCCGGGATCGTGCGCAGCGAGATCGGCAAGCTGGAGCTTGACCAGGTCCAGTCCAACCGCGCCCAGCTGATCGAGCGGGTGCGCGAACAGGTCACAGCGATGGTTGATGATTGGGGGGTCGAGGTGACCCGGGCCGAGATCCTGGACGTGAACCTTGATGAGGCGACCCGGGCAGCCATGCTGCAGCAGCTGAACGCCGAACGCGCGCGGCGGGCGCAGGTGATGGAGGCCGAGGGCAAGAAGCGGTCGGTCGAGCTGGCTGCCGACGCCGACCTTTATGCTGCCGAACAGGCCGCCAAGGCGCGCCGGGTGACCGCAGATGCCGAAGCCTATGCGACGGGTGTCATCGCCGGGGCGATCAAGGAAAACGGGCTGGAAGCCGCGCAGTTCCAGGTGGCGCTGAAGCAGGTCGAGGCGCTGCAGGCCGTGGCCGTGGGCCAGGGCAAGCAGACGATCCTGGTGCCCGCGAACGCGCTGGAAGCCTTTGGCGATGCGTTCAAGATGCTGAAAGGACGGGCTTGAGATGGTGGCGACACTTGCCGGAACCTGGTGGGCATGGGTGATCCTCGGCTTTGCGCTGGGCGTGCTTGAGGTCCTGGTCCCGGGGTTCATCTTCCTTGGCTTCGCGATCGGGGCCGTCGTGACGGGTATTCTGGTCGGGCTTGGCGTGCCGGCAGGGCCGGCCGCCCTGATCCTGATCTTCGCGGTGGTGTCGGTGTTGTCCTGGCTGGTCCTCCGCCGTCTGGTCGGGGTGCGCGATGGCCAGGTAAAGGTCTGGGACCGCGACATCAACGACAACCCGTGACTGCCCGGCCGTGACGGCGGACTTCGTCGGGGCCAAGGCGGCGTTCTTTTGCGGCGCGTCGGTCCTGACCTACCAGCGGGACGAAAAGCCCGCCCTGCGCTGGCCGGGCCTCTGGGACCTGCCCGGCGGTGGACGCGAGGGGCAGGAGAGCCCGGAGGAGTGCCTTCTGCGCGAGCTCTGGGAGGAATTCGGGCTGGTCCTGACCCCCGACCGGCTGGTCTGGCGGCGCGTCTTCCCCTCGATGCTGGACGCCGCCCGGGCCTCGGTCTTCTTCGGCGGCTGGATGACCCCGGACGAGATCGCCGCCGTCCGCTTCGGAGATGAGGGACAGCGCTGGGAACTGATGCCGGTCGAAGGGTTCCTGGGCCACCCGCAAGCGGTCCCGGAAATGCAGCGGCGGGCGGGGATCGTGTGGGCAGAGCTTCGGGGTGTCCACAGTGGACAGAATTCGATAGTTGTGTGATTTCAAATGGTTGTGCGTGGCCGTTAACTGGATGTTAGGGGTTGGCGGCGGTGTAGCCCGAGACCATCTGCCTGGCCTAGGGTTGTGGTCGCGGTCGCCAGGCCAATTCCGTCTGGCGGCATGCCGATCGGGTTCCAGCGCCTGGTTCGCCGGGGCTTTCGTGCAAAGCGTGGCGCAGGGGCGCGCGGTTCCGAAGGCCGGCTGGAAGCTGCGTCGAAGGGCCTCTAGCCCCTGATCGTGTCGCCTGCCTGCAGTGTCGGGAAGAGTTCTTCCACCTGCGCCTCGGACGGGGCTTCGGCGATCAGCCTTGCGGCCTTGCGGCCGATTTCCAGGCGGCAGGCGTCCATCGTGGCGAGCTTGCGGGGGAGGCCGTCGAGAAGCTCGACCCCGTTGAACCCGGCAAGGCCGATGCGGCCGGGGACGTCGAGGCCCTGGGCGAGGCAGTAGAGAAGGCCCCCGGCGCCGATCATGTCGTTGGAATAATAAAGGAAATCCACGTCCGGAGTACGGTCCAGGACGGCAGCGGTCATCTCACGGCCTTTCAAAAGCGCCGAGCCGCCGGAATAGAACTCGCGGTCGACAAGCTTTAGCCCGGCCTTGGACAGCGCTTCCTCAAACCCCTCAAGCCGCTTCTTGGCGCGGAAGTCGTTCGGCATCTGGGTGCCGAGGAAGGCGATCTTGCGGTAGCCGGCGGCGATGATCGCCTCGGCCATCTGGCGCCCGGCGCGGCGGTGCGAGATGCCGACGGCGTGGTTTATGGGGTCGCCGTCGATATCCATGATCTCGACGATGGGGATCCCCGCACGGGCCAGCATGGCACGGGAGGCGGGCGTGTGTTCAAGCCCGGCGATGATCATCCCCGAGGGCCGCCAGGAGAGCATTTCGTAGATCACCGCTTCTTCCCGGTCCGGCAGATAGTTGGTGACGCCGACCACGGGCTGCAGTCCGGTGCCGTCCAGCACTTCGGAAATGCCGGTCATCACTTCGGGAAAGACCATGTTCGACAGCGACGGAATGACGACGCCAACCAGGTTGACCCGCTGCGAGGCAAGCGCGCCGGCGATCTTGTTCGGGACATAGCCAAGCGCCCGGGCCGCTTCGAGCACCTTTTCCCGGGTGGGCGCAGAGACGTCGCCCCGGTTGCGCAGGACGCGGCTGACGGTCATCTCGGAGACGCCCGATGCCTCGGACACGTCGCGAAGGGTAAGGGTGTGGCGCGGATCGGGCGAGGGCTTGTCGGAAGGTCTGGTCAAGGGGCGGTTCCGGCACGAGGCTGCGATACCCCTTGTTACCGCCAAAGACAAAGCTTGTCCAAGCCGGTTTCATATGGTACTGATAGCGCTAACAGCTCATGGCGTCTCCCTGAAGCTGGCCATATCCTGCGCGTCCACGCAAGCTCTCAACCCGGACGCGACGGACCATAGGGGGAGCGGTGGGCCAAAACATGCTCCCCCTTTTCTTTTGCACCCGTTGCCTTTGCGCAGAATTCGACGCATGACAGGCGCGTGGCCTCGTAGCTCAACGGATAGAGCGTCCCCCTCCTAAGGGGAAGGTTGCAGGTTCAAGTCCTGCCGGGGTCACCACTTGCCCCGGAGGTGCGATGGACCGTTCACCCGAAATGGACGCTTTTCTGGCCGCCTCGGCGCAAGCCCTGCGGAGCGCGACCAGGGGCGAAGCCGCACGCGCCGCCGAAGCGGTCATCCAGCGCTGGGATAGTCGGGTGGGGACGGCTGGACCGGGCGGGCAAAAGCTTCCGGTCTGCGATTGGGTCGACAGGGCGTTAGTCGGGGCGCCAATACCGCGCCAGGAGCTTGCGACGGCCTTTGCCGGCCTCAAGGATCGACTGGCCTGGAAGCGCCGGGCCTCGGCCGATCCTGCCGACACGCTTTTTTGGGACGGGCATGCGAATGCGGTGATCCTTGGGCCGGGCGGGATCGAGGTGCGCGATGACCTTTGGGTCGGTGTCACCGTCATGGCGCCCGGCATCCGCTATGTCGACCATGACCATCCGCCGGAAGAGGTCTATCTGGCGCTGACACCAGGCGAATGGTGGAATGCGGCGATGGACTGGACCGACCCGGGCCCGACCGGGTTCATCTACAATCCGCCGGGGATCGCCCACGCCATGCGGTCGGGCGCAGGTCCGTTTCTGGCGCTGTGGTATCTGCCGCTTTAGCCAGGGCCTGACGGCCCCGGCCGTGTTCAGCGGCGATCAGAAGTCCAGGTTTTCGACGCTGAGAGCGTTCTGCTGGATGAATTCGCGCCGGGGTTCGACGACATCGCCCATGAGTTTCGAGAAGATGTCATCGGCCTCGGCCAGGTCGTCGACCTTGACTTGCAGCAGCGTCCGCGCCTCGGGGTCGAGGGTGGTTTCCCAGAGCTGGTTCGGGTTCATCTCGCCCAGACCCTTGTAGCGCTGAAGCGACAGGCCCTTTTCGCCCTCGGTCAGAATGGACTTGAGGAGGTCGATGGGCCCGTGGATCAGCTGCTCGCGGTCCTTGCGGATCAGACGGGCGGGGTCGCGGTAGATGTCGCGGTACTGCCCGGCGATCTGGCTGAGCTTGCGGGCCTCGGAAGAGCGCAGGACCGCGCCGTCCAGTGTGCGAAGCTCTTCCACGCCGCGGAGGATCCGGGAAAGGCGGATGCCATGATCCTGCGTGATGCGGCCTTGCCAGCCGCGTTCAAACTCCGGCGCGATCATGTTCAGCCGCTTGGCCACGACGTCGGCCACGGCCTGCAGATCGGCGTCGGCTCGGCCGGGGTCGAAGGCGCCTGCAAGGGCCGCCTGTTCCAGGATCGGGCGGGGGTAGTGGGTCGGGAAGGCATCGAGCACCCGGCGGAACTGGCGGGCACCCTCGATGATGCGGGCCAGGTCGTTGCCGGCGATCTCTTGCCCGTCGGTCAGGCGCAGAACGGCGCCTTCGGTGCCCATCTCGATCAGGTAGTCGTCCAGCGCGGCCTGGTCCTTGAGGTAAACCTCGGACTTGCCGCGGGCGACTTTGTACAAGGGGGGCTGCGCGATGTAGAGGTAGCCGCCTTCGATCAGCTCGGGCATCTGGCGGAAGAAGAAGGTCAGGAGAAGCGTCCGGATATGCGCGCCATCGACGTCAGCGTCGGTCATGATGACGACCTTGTGGTAGCGCAGCTTGCCGATGTCGAATTCGTCGCGGCCGATCCCGGTGCCCAGCGCGGTGATCAGCGTGCCGATCTCCTGGCTGCCAAGCATCCGGTCGAACCGGGCGCGTTCCACGTTCAGGATCTTGCCGCGCAGGGGCAGGACGGCCTGGTTCGAACGGCTGCGGCCCTGTTTGGCGGAACCACCGGCGCTGTCCCCTTCGACGAGGAAGATTTCTGACTTGGCGGGATCGCGCTCCTGGCAATCGGCGAGCTTTCCGGGCAGCGAGGCCACGTCGAGCGCGGTCTTGCGGCGGGTCAGTTCGCGGGCCTTGCGGGCGGCTTCGCGGGCGAGCGCCGCCTCGATGATCTTGCCGACGATGATCTTGGCGGGGCCGGGATTTTCCTCGAACCATTCGCCCAGCTTTTCGTTCACCAGGTTCTCGACCGCAGGGCGAACCTCGGACGAGACGAGCTTGTCCTTGGTCTGGCTGGAGAATTTCGGGTCCGGCACCTTGACCGAAAGCACGCAAGTCAGCCCTTCGCGCGCGTCGTCACCGGTGAAATCCACCTTCTCGCGCTTGGCGATGCCAGAGGACTGGGCATAGGCGGTGATCGTCCGGGTCAGCGCGCCGCGGAAGCCGGCAAGGTGCGTGCCGCCGTCGCGCTGGGGGATGTTGTTGGTGAAGGGCAGCACCGTCTCGTGGTAGCTGTCGTTCCACCACATCGCGACTTCGACGCCGATCCCGTTCCGCTCGCCGACCATGTAGATCGGTTCGGGCATCACGCCCGACTTTGACCGGTCGATGTATTTCACGAACTCGCGGACACCGCCTTCGTAGAACAGCTCCACCCGTTGCGGTTCGGCGTGGCGTTCGTCCTCGATGTGGATGCGCACGCCCGAGTTCAGGAAAGCCAGCTCGCGCAGGCGGTGTTCCAGCGTCTTGAAGCTGTAGTCGAGGTTCGAGAAGGTGCCCTCGGGGATGTTCGTCTTGGCCGAGGCCAGGAACCGCACCTCGGTGCCACGCTTGCCGGGGGCCGGACCGACCGGGTGGACATGGACGACACACTCGCCATGCTCAAAACGCGCGCGGTATTCGGTGTCGTTGCGCCAGACCGTCAGCTCCAGCCATTCCGACAGCGCGTTCACGACGGAAACGCCGACGCCATGCAACCCGCCCGAGACCTTGTAGGCGTTGCCGCCCTCATCCGTGTTGTTGAATTTCCCGCCGGCGTGCAGCTGGGTCATGATGACTTCGGCCGCCGAGACGCCCTCTTCCTGGTGGATGTCGACCGGGATGCCGCGGCCGTTGTCGCGAACCGAAACGCTGTCATCGGCATGGATTTTGACCACGACTTCGGTCGCGTGACCGGCCAGCGCCTCGTCGATGCCGTTGTCGACGACCTCGTAGACCATGTGGTGCAGGCCCGAGCCGTCATCGGTGTCGCCGATATACATGCCAGGGCGCTTGCGAACCGCCTCTAAGCCTTTGAGAACCTTAATAGAATCAGCGCCGTATTCGGCCATGTTCTTGGGCTGGTCAGCCATGCGCGGGAAACCCTTGTCGTTGCCCGCGATTTATAGCGTTTCAGGGGGGGGATGTCACCCCTTGGCCACAAGATTTGGTGGTCAGGTAAAGGGGATAACCAGCCCGACGCCGATGAGGAGGCAACCCGAGGCGATGTTCAACCGGCGCATGGCAGCGGGGCTGGACAGAAGCCTGCGGGCGCGGTCGAGGAACCAGGCCAGGGCAAGGTTTCCGAGCATCGGGATCAGGGCCGAGATGAGCAGGATCGCGACGATATCCGGGGCGGTGATGCGCGACAGATCGAAGAAGCCGGGCAGCACGCCCATGTAGAACAGGATGGCCTTGGGGTTGCCGATCACGGCGGCGACGCCCACCGCAAAGCCTGCCCAGGCGCCGGGGCGAGTCAGGCGGCTGTCGGCGTCGATGGGTGCGGCGGGCTTGCGGATCAGAAGCACGCCCATGATCAGGAAGACCCCCGCCGCGACCCAGCGCAGGACCGCAAGGAAATCGCCGTAAAGCGAGAGGATCCAGCTGAGGCCAAAGACTGCCGCGAGGGGCCAGATCAGGTCGCCCAGCGCGACGCCGATCGCCAGGGGCCAGGCACCGCGCATGCCGAAGGCAAGCGCCCGGGCAGTCAGGGCGACCCAGACCGGGCCGGGCACGGCCCAAAGGGCAGCCATGCCAAGCGCGTAAAGCCAGAGTTCCCAGAGCGTGACGGTCATGATGGCCTCAGAAAAGCTCGCCGAGAAGGTCGAGCGGCAGAGTGTCGTCCCAAAGGCGGTCGGAAAGTTCAAGTACCTGCAGGTGATCCGAACCCTCATTCCGGCGAAGCGAGCCGGTCCAGGCGCCTGTCAGGTCAAGATAGGTCAGCGGGTTGGCGACCTTGCGGAAGCCGGCGGCGGGATAAAGCGCGGCGGTGCCAAAAAGAAGCGCGTGGCTTGCGGGTGACTGGCGGGCCTCGGCCAGAGCGGCCTGCAGAAGGGTCGCGGCATGGCCTTTGCCGCGCGCCTCGGGGGCGGTGGCGACATCGGCGATGCCCGCGATGGTCAGTAGCTGGTCGCCCAAGCGGACGGCGCGCAGTTGCACGGCAAGATGGGCGGTGATCCTGTCCTGATCGCGGATCACATGGCGCCAGCTGTGCCGGGTCTGAAAGAAGCTCCGCCCCCCGAAATTGGTCTTGAAGCAGCGCGCCAGAAGGGTGGCAATGGCGGCGTCATCGGCGGCGGTGAGCGCCTGTTCGGCAATGGTTTCCGGCGCGGTCATTGCGTCACCTTCGAGGTCCCGTGGTCATCGGCGATCTGAAGCGTCTGGGCCCGGTTGCCGAGCGTGACGAAAAGCTCTGCCTCGGTCCCGGTCATCAGCGCCTGCGCGCCCAGGGCGCAGATCTCGTCATAAAGCGCGGCGCGGCGGTTCTCATCCAGATGGGCGGCGACCTCGTCGAGGAGGAGGATCGGCGCCTTCCCCAGGTCCTGCGCCAAGGCCCGGGCATTGGCGAGGATCAGGCTGATGAGAAGCGCCTTCTGTTCACCGGTCGAGCATTGGTCGGCGGGCACATCCTTGGCGCTGTAGCGGGCCAGAAGGTCGGCGCGGTGGGGGCCTATCAAGGTCCGGCCCGCGGCGATGTCACGGCGGCGGCCTTCGGCAAGGGCGATGGCGAGGTCATCGGGTTCGGTTGTGCCCTCGGGCCCGGTCAGGGTCAGCTCGGCCGAGGGAAAGGCGCTGGCCGGGTCGGCGGCGGTCGCGATGCGGGCGATGGCCGCGCGGCGGTGGGCGGTGATTTTCTGCCCGGCCTCGGCCATCTGCGCCTCAAGTGCGGCATACCAATGCGCGTCGGTGACCTGATCCTTGATCAGCCGATTCCGGTCGCGCATCGCCTTGTCATAAGCAAGCGAGTGTTCAGCATGGTCCGGGAAGAAGGACAGCGTCATCCGGTCGAGGAAACGGCGGCGGCCCTCGGCGGCCTCGATCCAGAGCCGGTCCATGGCGGGGACCAGCCAGAGAATACGGAGGACGCGGCCAAGGCTGGCTTGCGTGGCGGCCTTGCCGTCGATGCGGACCTGCCGGGCCTCGCCGGGTTCGGCCCAGGTCTCCAGCTCATGCGCGGCGGTCAGGCCCTGGACGCTGGCGCTGATCTTCCAGCCAAGCGCCTCGGGCCTGCGGGCCAGATCCTCGACGGCAGCGCGGCGGAGGCCCCGGCCGGGGGAGAGGAGCGAGACGGCTTCGAGAATATTGGTCTTGCCCGCCCCATTCGGGCCGACGATGGCGACAGGGCGGCCGTCAAACCCCAGCCGCCCGGCGCGGTGGCTGCGGAAATGCGACAGCTGAAGAGAAGCAACCACAAGGCCCATGCGCAGTCGGTAGCGCGCAAAAGCCCTGATCACAAGGACAAGCCGATAGCATCATCGAAGCGGACTACACCAGGCCACAGCTTGGAATCGCTGGCGGGCCTGGCGGCCTCTCGCGAGGTCTTGAGACGGATGCCGAAGCAGAGCCGCAACGAGGTTTAAGTGGCCTCTTGGCCCGTTCTTGTCAAGGCCGCAGCCCCAGACCGGCCAAGATACAAGCCTGAACTTGGGCAAAGTTTGCAGGATCGAGCGTTTCGGTAAGGTAAACCCGCCGCCCATCCTTGCCGCGACCAAGGCGGAACAGGTCCGCACGATGCAGCCCAATCGCATAGATCATATCACCTTTGACCCAACATTTCCGCGAAGTCCATGGCGCCGGAAGATCAAAACCCAGCTCGATTTCGGCATGGAATGGCATGACCTGCGACGGCGCTGTCGTGCTAAGGGGCACAACGGTACAAAGCCCCGGGCGGGCTTTCATCTTTGGCGAGACCACCACGCAGGGCCGCGGCTTCACCATCTCGGGTTCCTTGAAGGCCGCATCGAACCTTACAAGGACAACCGCGCCCTGTTTCGGATGGAACTGAAGCGGCAAATTCTGCCCTCAGACCCGCATCGGCATGACGACATAGACAGCCGAAGTGTCATTGCCTTCGCGCATCAGCGTGGGGTCGGCGGCGGAGTTGAAGAGGAAGACGGCATTCTCGCGGTCGACCTGGCTGGCGATTTCCAAGAGGTACTTGGCGTTGAAGCCAATCTCCAGCCGCTCGTCGCCATAGGCCACGGCAAGCTCTTCTTCGGCGGCGCCAGAGTCGGGCGAGTTGACCGACAGGATCAGCCTATCCTCGTCGAGGCTGAGCTTCACGGCGCGGGAGCGTTCGGACGAGACCGTCGCCACCCGGTCGACGGCCTTGGCGAATTCCGTGGCATCGACTTCCAGCTTGCGGGTGTTCCCGGTCGGGATCACGCGGGTGTAGTCGGGGAACGTACCGTCGATGACCTTGGAGGTCAGCGTGATCGCCGGGGTGGCGAAGCGGACCTTGGTTTCCGAGACCGAGACGGCAATGGTCGCCTCGTCATCGTCGAGAAGCTTGCGCAGCTCACCCACCGTCTTGCGGGGCACGATCACGCCGGGCATGCCATCGGCGCCCTCGGGCAGCGGCGCATCGATCCGGGCCAGCCGGTGGCCGTCGGTGGCCACGCAGCGCAGGACCTTGCCGCCATCGCCTTGGCTGACATGCATGTAGACGCCGTTCAGGTAATACCGCGTCTCCTCGGTCGAGATCGCGAATTTCGCCTTGTCGAAGAGGCGGCGCAGGACCGGGGCGGGGGCGGAGAAATTCGAGGAATATTCGCTGGTCGCCATGACCGGGAAATCTTCCTTCGGCAGCGTGGCGAGGCTGAAGGTCGAGCGGCCCGCCGCAATCGTCAGGCGGCCTGCGGCGCTGTCTTCCGACAGGCTGACCAGCGCGCCATCGGGCAGCTTGCGGGTGATCTCATGCAGCATCACGGCCGAAACCGTCGTCGCGCCGGCGCGTTCGACCATGGCGGGGGCACGGTCCACGACCTCGATGTCCAGATCGGTGGCGCGCAGCGAGACCTGGTTACCCTCGGCCTCGATCAGCACGTTGGCAAGGATCGGAATGGTGTTGCGGCGTTCAACGACCGACTGCGCCTGAGCAAGCGCCTTCAGAAGTGTGGCGCGTTCGATGCTGAGCTTCATCTCTCTCCCCCTGCCGACCCGTTAGGGACAGCAAATCTATCCGGTTTCCACCGGTTCACAAGTGCTTGCCGGGACTGTGCGGAGCTTTCCGGGGCCCGTCAAGGGCGCCCCGGCTTCAACCCTGCAGCAAGCGGCGCAGAAGCTGCAGATCGTCGGAAAGCTGGCTGTCGATGGTCATCAACTCTTCGATCTTGCGCACGCCATGCATGATCGTGGTGTGGTCGCGGCCCCCGAAGCGGCGGCCGATTTCCGGCAGGCTGCGCGGGGTCAGCTGCTTGGAGAGATACATCGCCACCTGCCGGGGCCGGGCGATATTGCGCAGCCGCTTTGGCCCGATCATGTCGGAGAGGCGGATGTTGTAATGCTCGGCCACCTTGCGCTGGATCTCCTCGATGGAAAGCTTGCGGTCGGAGGAGCGCAGGATATCGGCCAGGCAGTCCTGGGCGAGGTCGAGGGTGATTTCGCGGCCGACCAGCGAGGCGAAGGCGAAAAGCCGGGTCAGCGCGCCTTCAAGTACGCGGACGTTGGTGGTGATGCGATGGGCGAGGAACTCCAGCACACCATCGGCCAGGACAAGGCCGCGGTACTGGCTGCGGTAATGATCGACCTTCTGCTGCAGGATGCCGAGGCGAAGCTCGTAGTCGGTCGGGTGCAGGTCGACCACCAGGCCGCATTGCAGGCGCGACTTGATGCGCTCCTCAAGGTCCTTGATTTCCCCCGGCGCGCGGTCGGCCGAAATGACGATCTGTTTGTTCTGATCCACAAGGGCGTTGAAGGTGTGGAAGAACTCCTCCTGGGTCGAATCCTTTCCGGCGATGAACTGGACATCATCGACCATCAGGACGTCGACCGAGCGGAAGAGCTCCTTGAAATCCATGACCTGGCGCTCGCGGAGCGCCTGCACAAAGCGGTACATGAACTGCTCGGCCGAAAGATAAAGGACGCGCAGGTCGGGGCGGCGGGCCTGCAGCTCATGCGCGATGGCATGCATCAGGTGGGTCTTGCCGAGTCCGACGCCGCCGTAAAGGAAAAGCGGGTTGAAGGTGACAGGGCCCCCTTCGGCCACCCGGCGGGCGGCGGCATGGGCCAGTTCGTTCGGCTTGCCGACGACGAAACTGTCAAAGGTGAAGCGGGCGTCCAGGGGCGCGCCTGGCAGCTCATCCTCGGAAACGCGCGGACGGGCAACCGGTTTGGCAGCCGACTTGGCCGCGGCAACGGCGCGCGGCTTGGCGGGTTCGCCCACGGCGAATTCGACCCGGTCCACAAGCTCTCCGGCGCTGGCCAGCTGCGAGCGGATATGGTCGGCGTAATTGCGCTGTACCCAGTCGCCAAAGAAGATCGTCGGCACCTCGAAACGCGCAACGCCGTTCTTCAAGGTCGAGAGTTTGAGCGGTTCGATCCAGGTCACGTAGTTGTTCTTGCCCACGCGCTTGATCAGTTCTTCCCGCACCTGCCCCCAGGTTTCGTTTGTCATTCTTTGACCTGCCAAGTTCCCCGAGTCGCTGGCAAGATGCCGCGCCCGCCCTGTTCCTTCCGCTACAAGACACTTCGACAGGCTCACCCCGGTCGCGATGCGACCGTTGGAGGAACCGACTCTCTTAGGGGACAGAACACCATGCAACCGCGCTGCCGGGCGTCCGGCAGCCATTGCCACATGCGTCTGGGCAGCTTGTGCGCTGCCTTCAAATCATTGATCGCAAACGGAAAACCCAGATAAAACGGCGCAGACAGCGCCCAATCCGTGCAGCAGCTTTCCCTTTGCGACCCGTTCTTGTCCCCCAAGACGAAGTGAATCGCAGGGGCACGCTAACAAGGCCCGCGCAAGCTCTGCAACCGAACAACGCGCTTGACAGAGATTCCCGAAACCCGAATCCGGGGCCTCTGGCAAATCGGCAACGGAGGGGCGGAATTCGGGGGCTGCGGAGGGTCGGAAAGCCAAAGGGCGCAACCCTTGCGGGTGCGCCCCAGACTGTTCCGGATTCGGTCCGTTCTGGCCCGATCAGGCCTTGACGACGGCCTTCACGCGCGAGGCGAGGCGCGACATCTTGCGCGCAACGGTGTTCTTGTGCAGCACGCCCTTGGTCACGCCACGGGCCAGTTCCGGCTGGGCGGCCTTCAGCGCGGCAGCGGCAGCTTCGCCATTGCCCGAAGCGATGGCTTCTTCGACCTTGCGCAGGAAGGTGCGGATGCGCGAACGGCGGGCCTTGTTGACGGCATAGCGGGCGTCGGCCTGACGGGCGCGCTTCTTGGACTGGGCGGTATTTGCCATGGGTGGCTTCCTTGCGGTCTATCGGTTTCAAATCTGTCGCACGAAAGACCAGAAGGCCCCATCCCGAAGGATGGATCTGATTCTTGCCTAAGCGGGCCCACGCGCATGTGGGGCTGGCCTATAGGGCAAGTCACAGGGAAAGGAAAGCCCCTGCCCGCCGGTAACTGCGTCACGCATCGCTGACGCCCTGCCGAGACGACGACGGCGCTCGCGGCGGACGGGCTAGCGGTCGCGGAACTGCGGTTGGCGTTTTTCCAGGAAGGCGGCCATGCCTTCCTTCTGGTCTTCGGTCGCGAAGGCCGCGTGGAACATCCGCCGCTCGAACAGAAGCCCTTCGGCCAGCGAGCCTTCCTGCGCGCGGTTCACGCATTCCTTCACGATCATTGCCGTGACGGTGGATTTCTCGACGATCTTGGCTGCTGATTTGAGCGCCTCTTCGATCAGCGCCTTTGCCGGCACGATCCGCGAGACGAGGCCGCAGCGTTCGGCTTCGGCGGCTTCCATGAAACGGCCGGTCAGATGCATGTCCATCGACTTGGACTTGCCGACCGCCCGGGTCAGGCGTTGGGTGCCGCCGAGGCCCGCGACGATGCCGAGGTTGATCTCGGGTTGGCCGAACTTGGCTGTGTCGGAAGCGATGATGAAATCGCACATCATCGCCAGCTCGCAGCCGCCACCGAGGCAATAGCCCGAGACGGCCGCAATGATCGGCTTGCGCACGCGGTTGATCGCCGCGACTTCCGCGCCGAAGAGGTCATCGAAGTAGACATCGATGAAGGACTTCTCGGACATCTCGCGCACATCGGCCCCGGCGGCGAAGGCCTTTTCCGAACCGGTCAGAACGATGCAGCGGATCTTGTCATTCGCTTCCGCCGCCGTCATGGCCGCCGCAAGTTCCCGCATCAGCGTGGAATTCAGCGCGTTCATGGCATCGGGGCGGTTGAGTCGGATCAGGGCGACATAGTCCTCGATCTCGACGATCAGCGTTTCATAGGCCATAGGTGGCCTCCTTCGTGGCAGTCGGGGAGACTCCTAGCAGCAAACGGCGGCTTGGCAAGTCACCTCTGGCAGGTCGGGCACCAGAAGGAGGACCGTCCGGACTGCACGGTGCGGGTTACAGTGCCGGTGCACCCTGGGGTCTCGCAAGATTCGCCCTCGCGGTCATAGACCTGAAAATGCTTGGAAAAATAGCCAAGCTCGCCATTGGCCTGCCGGAAGTCCCGCAGGCTTGAGCCCCCGGCCTCGATCGCCTCGGCCAGAACTTCGCGGATCACGGGGACAAGGCCAAGTACCTCGGCCTCGGACAGATCGCCCGCCAGCCGCAGGGGGCTGATCCGGGCCCGGTACAGAGTTTCGGCGACATAGATGTTGCCCAGACCCGCCACGATCCGCTGGTCAAGCAGGGCAGACTTGATCGGAGTCCTGCGGCCCTTCAGGCGCCCCAAAAGGTATGGTTCGTTGAAATCATTGCCGAAAGGCTCTGGTCCAAGCCCGGCCAGGAGCATGTGCTGGTCCGCCCGGTCGGTGGGAATCAGGTCCATCGCCCCGAAGCGGCGCGCATCGTTGAACGTGACCCGCGCGCCACCGGCCATGTGCAGCACGACATGGTCATGTTTCTGCGGAGCCGGGTGGTCGTGATAGAATTCGCCGATCTGCGCGCCCGAGATCAGCATCCGCCCCGACATGCCCAGATGCACCAGCAGCGATTCCCCGCTGTCGAGGTCGGCCAGAATATATTTCGACCGCCGCCGAAGGGCGGTGACCCGTTTGCCGGTCAGCCGATCGGCCATCCGTTCGGGCAGTGGCCAGCGCAGGTCGGGGCGATTGACCTCGGCCTGGGCAATCACGGCCCCCTCCATCACCGGCAGAAGGCCCCGACGGACGGTTTCGACTTCGGGAAGTTCAGGCATTCAGACCTCGCGCAGGACGGCTTCTGCCTTTTCCCGCAATGCGGCGTAACCCACAACGTACTTGTGCGCTTGCACCGCGGTCCCGTCGCGAAAGTGAAAGTCCAGATACCAGCCCCGTCGCTCGACCACAGCATCCAGATCGCGCCATTTGCGCGTCGTGCGCCCGAACCACCAGCGAGGCAGCGTGACGGTGTCGCGGTCATAGCTGATTTCGTAGAGGGATGTGTGCAGGGCAAGATAGGCCATCAAGAGAATGAGGCCGGTCTCGACACCGAGGAGCGGCGGGCGAACCGAAAGGGCGGCCACAGTGATGACCGCAAAGACGACCCACAGGACCAGCCGCAGGCCAAGGGTTGCACGCAACCGTCTGAGACCCAGCGTTTCGGCCGGGGTGGCGGCATGACCGATCAGCGACAGGAGACGCGACATGGAGTCGGGTCGGGAAAGCTCGTGCCTGTCAGGCACCAGCCCCTTCGGGAGCCGTTTGCGCAGTCGCCAGGCGACGAGATGTCTGAGAAGAAAGAGCCCGACCGCCGCCGCCAGGGCCAGCGCAACGGTCCACAGCATTTGCGCAACCTCGGCCTCCATCGCATCCCCTGCGGCAGTTTGCGGTTTCCCTTGGCGGGTCGGCAGCGCTATATCCCCCGCACATGGCAATTTTCTGGCGAGCAGAAATGACCGAGGACAAGACCACCCATTTCGGCTTCCAGGACGTGCCCGAGGCCGACAAGGCCGGGATGGTGCATGGGGTCTTCTCCCGGGTGGCCTCCAAGTATGACGTGATGAACGACCTGATGTCGGTAGGCATCCACCGCATCTGGAAGGACGCGATGATGGATTGGCTCGCCCCTCGGCGGGGTCAGCGGTTGCTGGACGTGGCGGGGGGGACGGGGGATGTGGCTTTCCGCTTCCTGAAGCGCGCGCCCGGGGCAAGTGCCGTCGTCTGCGACATGACCGAGCCGATGCTGATCGAGGGCCGCAAGCGGGCCGAGGCAGAAAGCATGGCGGCCAGTCTCGACTGGGTGGTCGGCGATGCGATGGCGCTGCCGTTTCCCGACAACAGCTTTGATGTCTACACCATCTCGTTCGGCATCCGGAACGTGACCCGCATCCCCGATGCCCTGGCCGAAGCCTACCGCGTCCTGCGGCCCGGCGGGCGGCTGATGGTGCTGGAGTTCAGCCAGATCCCGAACGACCTGATGCAGAAGGCCTATGACCTTTACTCCTTCAACGTCATTCCGGTGATGGGCCAGATCGTGGCGGGGGATCGCGCGAGTTATCAGTATCTCGTGGAATCGATCCGCAAGTTTCCCGACCAGGAAACCTTCGCGGGCATGATCCGCACTGCCGGTTTCGGCCAGGTCAAGTACCGCAACCTGTCGCTGGGCATAGCGGCGCTTCATTCCGGCTGGAAACTGTGAGGGGTCCGCACAACATCATCCGGTTGATCCGGACCGGCGCGACCTTCGAGCGGACCGGAGCGATGGATGTCGTGCTTGAGGCCTACAAGGCCCCGCCGCGCCTGCGCTTTGCCGCGCGGATGCTGGGCTGGCCGTTCAAATGGCTGGGCCTCAAGGGCGACCCCGCACTGCCGCCCGCAACCCGGGCGCTGACCGCGCTGGGGCCTGCCTACATCAAGTTCGGCCAGGTGCTCTCGACCCGCCCGGACATCGTCGGCGACGAATTGGCCCAGCAGCTGAAATACCTGCAGGACAAGCTGCCGCCCTTCCCGACCGAAACCGCAAAGGCGATGATCGAGGCCGAGCTTGAGCTGCCGGTCACGACGATGTTCAGCGAATTCTCCGAACCCGTTGCGGCCGCCTCGATCGCCCAGGTCCATCGCGCGCGGCTGGCCGATACCGGCGAGGATGTCGCGGTCAAGGTCCTGCGTCCGGGGATCGAGCGCGCCTTCCGCAAGGACATCGACGCCTTCTACTTCGCCGCACGCTGGATCGAACGGCTGGCCCCCTTTTCCCGCCGCCTGCGCCCGCTTGATGTGATCGAGCATTTCGAAGGCGTGGTATTGGGCGAGCTTGACCTGCGGCTGGAATCGTCTGCCGCCGCCGAGTTTGCCGCCAATACCGCGAAGGACGAAGGCTTCCAGGTGCCGAAGCCGCACTGGTTCCTCTCCAGCCGCAACGTCATGACCCTGGGCTGGGCTGAAGGGGTCGGGCTTAACGACATCGCCGATCTCGATGCGGCGGGCCATGACCGGAAGGTGCTTGGCGCGCGCGTTTTGCAGCTCTTCCTGAACCATGCGCTCCGCGACGGGTTCTTCCATGCCGACATGCATCAGGGCAACCTCAAGGTCGCGGGCAACGGTGATATCATCGCCTATGACTTCGGGATCATGGGCCGGATCGACGAATACACCCGCCGGGTCTACGCCGAGATCCTGATGGGCTTCATCCGCAAGGACTACCGCCGGGTGGCCGAGGTACATTTCGAGGCAGGCTATGTGCCCGCCGACCGCGACATCGACGAATTCGCCCGGGCCCTGCGGGCGGTGGGCGAGCCGATCTTCGGGATGGAGGCGAGCCGGATTTCGATGGCCCGGCTCTTGGCCTATCTTTTCGAGGTGACCGAGCGCTTCGGGATGGAGACGCGGACCGAGCTCATCCTTCTGCAGCGCACCATGGTCGTGGTCGAAGGCGTGGCGCGGTCGCTGGATCCGCACATCAACATCTGGGAAGTCGCCCGGCCCATCGTCGAGCGCTATATCAAGGAAAACGTCGGCCCGAAGGCGGTGCTGCGCGATTTGCTGAAAACCGCCCGGGTGCTTGCCCGGTTCGGCCCGAAACTTCCCGCCCTGGTCGAAGCGCAGCTTATCCGCGCCGGCAATCCCGCAACGCCACCCGTCCGCAGGCGTCGGGGCCTTGCGCCGGTTCTCTGGATCGCGCTTGCCGCCGCTGCCTTTGCAGCGGGATTCCTCCTGCGCGATTTCATTTGACGGCGGGGCAGGGCCAAATTCCTTCGAAGGAATTTGCAAAAGTTTTCGAAAACTTTTGCCCTTCCCCGGTTGTCAGCCCCTTGGTGCCCGCAGGGCAGTGACATCGCTTGCCGGCACTTCGATCCCGCCTTCCAGGACCAGCTTCGTGCCGCCCGTGCCGCCCCGCGCCTCGATCACGCGGGCATAGTGTTCGACCGGACGGCTGTCGATCACCTTGCCGGCCTTCAGGCTTTCCAGCGAGATCGCGTAGTTCCCGGGCGGCAGGGGAGATCCATTCGCCCCTGCGCCGAGCCAGCTGTACGGGGCGGCGCTGACCGGGATCTCTTCACGCGACACCAGATTGCCCTGCGCGTCCTTGACCACAAGGACCGTCCGATCCGCCCCGACAGCCGGGTTCGGCGACAGCTCCACCGGAGAGCCGGTATAGCGCACCGGCGCATTCGACCGGGCTTCCTTGCCGATCCAGCTTGCCATCTCGGCCATGCCAAGCTGCTGGAACCGGCCTTGCAGGTCGGCAAGAAGCTGGTTGGTGCGCACCTGCTGCTCGACCCCGGAGAAGGTTGCAAGCTGCACGGCATAATCCGCCGAATCGATCGGTTTCAGCGGGTCCTGGTTCTGCATCTGGACCGTCAGCATCCGCAGGAAGGTGTTGAAATCCGACGTGATCTTGGCCGGCGGCGGGGCGGAAGCCGGTGTCGAAGCGGTGGAGGAAAGCGAAGCAACGTCCATTTCGGTCTCACAATCTGAGGTCAAGGGATCCCGCGCCGGGAGAGCGCCCGGGCGGTGGCGGGGGTGGGGTGAAATCGGCCACTGCGGTCTGGGCGGATTCGGGGCAGGCATTGGACCGGTCCGAACCTTCGCCGCCCGCGTGCTGGCCAAAGCCGATATCGGCTCCGGAATACCCGGCGGCGCGCAGCGCCTCGGCCAGGTCGACCGCATGACGACGGAACAGGTCCAGCGTCTCGGGCCGCTCGAAGCTGATCATCACCACCATCCGGTCGGGGTTGGCGGCATCCGGCTCCAAACTGAGCCGGACATGGCCAAGCTCCTCCGGGGCAAGGGCGAGTTCGGTCACGCCGGACTTGCCCTGGCTCAGCGCAGCGACAATCTGCGGGGCGACCTGGGCGACCTGGGCGACAGGCGGCAGAGTGGCCGGACCTGTCGGCCCCGATGCGGGTGTTGCGCCGGGCGGGAGGGGACCGGGCGCCCCGATGACCCCGTCCTCCGGCACCTCGGCAAACTGCTCTGGCAGTGCGGTCAGGACAGCGAGGTCCGAAGCGGCCGCAACTGGAGGTGCGACGGTTGTCATTGGTTCCGTCGGGCGCACCTGCTGCGGAAGTGCACCCAGCGCGGCCTCGTCGGGCAAGCTGCGCGTAGACGGTGGCACCTCGACCGAAATGGACAGCGCTTCATCCGCCGACCCTTGCCAGCCAGGCGCGACCAGAGTCACGACAACCGAACGGTCGGCCGCATCCGCAAGCACGGCAGTACCGGTGAAGAATCGTTCCCAGAACCCGGGGGCAGGCGGCTGAGGGGCGGTTTCAGGGCTTTCAGAAGTGACCGCCGCCTGCGTGCCAGCCGGGCCTGAGGCGGGCCGCGTCATCATCGGCAACACAGCTTCGCCGGTGACCTTTTCGCCGCTGACCTTCAGCGCCTTTCCGGCAACCGGATCACTTGCGGCCGCTGATCCGGCTGCAGGTGTCATCCGTGCGTGACCTACCCCCTCTGGCACCGTGACTTCAGTCGTTGCACGGGCCGAAGCCATCGGCCGGACCGGCGCGTCCGCCTGGGCCTGAGGGGCCGGTTCTGATCTTGCCAGGCCCAATGTGAAAGGAGCCGGCTCGGCCTTCGGACCTTCGCCCGGCACCGTCACTGGAGTGGGTGACGCAGCCTCGACCAAGATAGTGGCGCCGAGCGTGGGTGGTGCCGGGCGGGCTTTGGCAACCGGATACGCCTCGGCGCGGCCCGCCGGTCCTTGCGTATCTGCGGCGGTTCTTACTGTCCCGGCCTGCACTTCGGCCACGTGATTTGCTTTCGCAGGTTCCGTTCCTGCAATGTCCGGACCCGTGCGGGCTGGGACTGCGGGGCGATCGACCGCAACGGGTACAGGATCGGCCGGAGTGGCGGCGTCCGGCTTCCCCACGGGCATTGGAT
>JAEULQ010000125.1 GCA_016792685.1 Tabrizicola sp.
AGGGCGAACGCCTTCACCTGCGCGGCCATGGGGTGACGGTCACCTTCGCGCTTGAAGGCTCGCGCTACGACTATGCCTATGTCACCCCGCAGGGCGCGCATTGCGTCGTGGCCGCGGGCGAAGACCTCCGGCTTCTGCCGCGTGTGACCAGGGGCGAGGTGCAGGTCACCGGCGACTGGCGGCGCGACCATGCCGACAACGTGGCGATGACCTTCTCGGGGCCTGAGGGCTTCGAGGCTACAATCGACCTCTTCCAGGCCATCCCCCCCGCTCTCGCTACCGAGAGCTTCGACCAGGCCCGCAGCGGGGCCGCAAGCGACTTTGCCGACTGGCTTGCCCGCACGCCGACGGGCGGTCAGCCAGAGGCCCGCACCCTTGCGGCCTATCTCCTCTGGGCCAACACCGTCCCCGCCTCAGGCCAGCTCACCCGGCCGGCGATCTACATGTCGAAGAACGCGATGATCAACATCTGGTCCTGGGACAACGCCTTCTCGGCCATCGGAGTCGCCGCGATGAACGGCGCGCTTGCCTTCGACCAGTTCGCCGCGATCTACGACCACCAGCACCCCTCTGGCCTGCTGCCGGATTTCGTCAACGACGCAGGGGCCTATTTTGCCTTCACCAAACCCCCGGTTCACGGCTGGGCCATCCTGCGGCTGATCGAAGCCCAACCGGACTGGCTGACCGAGGACCGCCGCGCCGCCCTCATCCCCTGGCTCGAACGTCAGCTTTCCTACTGGCTGACCCACACTCGGAAGGACGACACCCAGCTTCCCGCCTATAGCCACGGCAACGATTCCGGCTGGGACAATGCCACCTTCTTTGCCGAGGGCGGGCCGGTCCTTTCCCCCGACCTGCCCACCTTCCTGATCCTGACCTGTGACTGCCTCGCCCGCCTCGACCCCGCCCGCGCCGCGCACTGGCAGGCCGAGGCCGCGAAGCTTTACACCCTCCTCCTCACCCTCTGGACCGGTGAGGCTTTCGGCTCCCGCCTCGCCGCCGATCCCACCCGCCTTCGCAGCGACGAAAGCCTGATCGGCTTCATCCCCCTGCTCCTCGGCCCCCGCCTTGCGCCAGCGATGGCACAGACGCTGATCCAGCGGCTCGGCCAGGGCTGGATCACCGAATGGGGCCCTGCGACCGAGCACCCGCAAAGTCCGTTCTACGAACCCGACGGCTACTGGCGCGGCCCGATCTGGGCGCCGACGACCATGCTTCTCTGGGACGGCCTCATGCAACAGGGCCAGGCCGCGCTTGCCGCCGACACCGCCCGCCGCTTTTGCCGCCTTTGCGAGACCTCTGGCATGGCCGAAAACTTCGACGCCCTGACCGGCGCGGGTCTCCGCGACCGCGCCTTTGCTTGGACTTCCGCAGTCTATCTGGTCTTCTCGGCCTGGCTGACCGCGCAACCTGACCCGAAAGACCTGGAATGAACGCCTTCGCTGCCCGCAACCCTGCCTTTTCCCATGCCGAGCTCGCCGCCCTGGCCGAGCAGCATTTCGGCAAGGAAGGCGCGATCCGCCCGCTGCCGTCCGAGCGCGACCAGAACGCCCGGCTGGCGGCAGGGGGCCAGGATTATGTCCTGAAGATCGCGAACCCGGCCGAAGACCCCGGCCAGATCGACCTGCAGAACGCCACGATGCTGCACCTCGCCCGCGTCGGCCAGCCCGGCATTCCCCGTGTGGTGACCACCCTTGCTGGTGCGGACCGCGCCCAGGTCCAGGTCGATGGCCAGCCCGCCCTGATGCGCCTAGTCACCTGGATCGGCGGCAAACCCATGGCCGAGGCGCCCCGCTCGCTGGACCAGCTGGCCAACCTTGGCCGGTTCATGGGAAACCTCACGAAATCGCTGCAGGGCTTCGGTCATCCCCAGGCCTTCCGCCCGGATTTCCCCTGGTCGCTGGATCACGTCATCCAGCTTCGCGACCACGCCGAGGACATCGCCGACCCAACCCGCCGCGAGTTGGTGAAAAAGCTTTTCACCCGGTACGAGACCCAAGTCTTCCCCCGCCTTCCGACCCTGCGGGCCTCGGTCCTGCATCAGGATGCGAATGACTGGAACGTCATCACCGACCCGACCGACCCCACCCGGATCGCGGGCCTGATCGACTTTGGCGACATGTGCCATGGCCGAACGGTCAATGAACTGGCGATCACCCTCGCCTACGCGCTCCTCGCCGCCCCCGACCTTTACGCCGCCACCCGCGCCCTCGTCACCGGCTTCACCGACACCTTCCCGCTGACCGAGGACGAGGCCGACCTCGTCTATGACCTCATGCGGATGCGGTTGGTCTGTTCGGTCTGCATCTCCTCGCGTCAGTCAAAACTCCACCCCGAGAACGACTACCTCCTGATCAGCCAAGCTCCCGCCTTCGCGTTGCTTGAACGGCTGGACACGATTGATCCCGCCTTCATGGTGGCCCTCTGCCGTAAGGCCGCGGGTTTCGAGGCGATCCCCGGAGCGGGTGAGGTCATCGCCGATCTGGCCTCACGCACGCTGCATCCGATCCTTGCGACCGACCCCCGCCGCGCCGCCCGCATCGCGCTCCCGACCGACGGCAGCCGCGCGGACATGCCCGCCTTTTCCGATCGCGCCTTCGACGCGTGGATGGCGGCAGAGCGTCCAGCCGATCTGCCAAAGGACATCCCCTTCCTTGGCTTCGGCCTCTATGGCGAAAGGCGGTCAGTCTACACCTCGGCCCAGTTCGCCGATGCGGCCAGCGAGGAACGCCGCACGCGGCATCTGGGGATCGACATCTTCGCCCCGGCAGGAACCGAGATCCGCGCACCGCTGGACGGAGTCGTGGAAAGCGTCAGCTACAACGCCGACCCGCTGGACTATGGCCACGCCCTGTTCCTGCGCCACGAGACCGCCAGTGGCCGACCCTTCTTTACCCTCTACGGCCACCTCGGCGGTACGCTTCCCGGCCTTTGCCAACCCGGCCAGACCATCCGTGCCGGAGACCTCATCGCCCATCTCGGCGACTGGCACGAAAACGGCGGCTGGGCGCCGCACCTCCACCTGCAAGTGATCACCAGCCTTCTGACGCAAAAGGGCAACTTCTTCGGGGTCGGCCATGACAGCCTCTGGGATGTCTGGGCCGACATCAGCCCGGATGCGAACCTGCTTCTGCGGCTCGAACCGGAAAGCTTCCAGATCGACCCCGAACCGCCCGAGGCCTTGCTTGTCCGCCGCCGCAAGGTGATTGGCCCCTCGCTCTCGATCTCATACCGCGAGAAGCTGAAGATGGTCCGGGGTCGCGGGCCCTGGCTGATCGACCACACCGGGCGACGCTACCTGGATACGGTCAACAACATCACGCATGTCGGCCATTGCCACCCGCATGTGGTGGCGGCGCTTGCCCGGCAGGCGGGAACGCTGAACACCAACACCCGCTACCTGCACGACGCTATGCCGCGCCTGGCCGAACGCATCGCAGCCACCATGCCCGGCGACCTGCGCGTGGTGTACTTCGTCAACTCGGGCACCGAGGCGAACGAGCTTGCCCTCCGCATCGCCCGCACCGCTTTGGGCAAGAAGGATACCGTGGTTCTCGACTGGGCCTATCACGGCAATTCCGGCGGAACGGTGGAGATCAGCCCCTACAAGTTCAAGCGCAAGGGCGGCTTCCCCCAGCCCGACTTCGTCCAGATCGCCAGCTTCCCCGATCCCTACCGCGGCCCCCATCGCGGCGCCGACAGCGGCCCGGCCTATGCCGCCGACATCGACCGCTGCCTTGACGCGATCGAGGCCCGCACCGGCACGGGCTCTGCCACCTTCATCGCGGAATCGCTTTCCGGCGTGGGCGGCCAGGTCATCCTGCCGAAGGGCTACCTGCACGAAGTCTACGCCCGCATCCGCTCAAGGGGCGGCATCTGCATCGCAGACGAAGTGCAATGCGGCTTCGGCCGGGTCGGCCCCGCCTTCTGGGGTTTCGCCACGCAAGCGGTGATCCCCGATATCGTCGTCCTCGGCAAACCCATCGGCAACGGTCACCCCTTGGCGGCTGTGGTCACTACGCCCGAGCTTGCCGCAAAATTCGCCAACGGGATGGAATACTTCAACTCCTTCGGCGGCAACCCGGTCTCGATGGCCGTGGGCCATGCCGTCCTCGACGTGATCGAGACGGAAAACCTCCCCGCCCGCGCCGTCACCACGGGCGAAGCCCTGATGGCAGGCTATCGCAAGCTGGCCGACCGCTTCCCGATCATCGGCGATGTGCGCGGAATGGGCCTTTTCATCGGGGTCGAGCTGGTGACCGACCGCGATGCCCGAATCCCTGCCACCGAAGCCGCCGACCACGTCGTCGACCAGCTCCGCCTGCGGGGCATTCTCGCCTCGACCGACGGGCCGGACGACAATGTCCTGAAAATCAAACCGCCCATGGTCTTCGGCCCCAGAGAGGCCGAAATCCTGCTGGCCGAGACCGACGCCGCCCTTTCAACCCTGCCCAACTGACAACCGGAGGAACCCAGAATGAAGACCAAAATCCTGTCCCTGCTTGCCGCGCTTTCGCTCGGCACCGCACTTCATGCCGCCGATCTTGGCGGCGTCACGCTGAAAGTCGGCTCCGACACCACCTCGCCGCCGATGGAATTCATCGACCCCGCGACCGGTGCCATCGTCGGCTTTGACGTCGATGTGGTGAATGCCATCTGCGAGAAGATCAACTGCAAGGCCGAATTCGTCACCACCGGCTGGGACGGCATCTTCACCGCCCTGCAGGAAGGCCAGTTCGACCTGGTCGCGTCGGGTGTCTCGATCACCGAAGAACGCCAGCAGGTGATGGATTTCACCGAGCCCTACATCGTCAATGGCCAGGCAATCCTGGTCCGCGCTGCCGATGCCGCCCTGACGGTCGACGACTTCAAGGACGGCAAGCGCAAGCTCTCGGCCCAGGCCAACACCACCGATGCCGCCACCGCCGAGGAAATCGCCGGCAAGGACAATGTCCAGGCCTATGACACGTTCAACGGCTCGGTCCTCGCGCTGCGCAACGGCGACGTGGATGGCGTGGTGATCAACGGCGCCAATGCCGGGGCCTATGAGGCCGAATTCGCCGGTGAGCTCGTCGTGACGATCCGCGACCTCAAGGCCGACCCGCTGGGGCTGGTGTTCCAGAAGGGCGACGAGAAGGTCGCTGCCTTCAATGAAGGCCTCGCCGCGATCAAGGCCGACGGCACGCTTGACGCGCTGATCGCCAAATACTGGACCGCTGAATAAGGCCACGACACTCGGGAGCCGGGCGGAATTTTTGAAAATTCCGCACCGGAGCCTGCAAAGGCTCCGGGCCGATTTCTTCGAAGAAATCGGTCCGGGCGAAACGGCAGACCGGCAGTCCCCGTCCGCTCTCAATTTGTGAAAGACCGAACCATGCTTGACCACGCCTCCGAAGACCTGCTCGCCCGCGCCCGTGCGCTGCGCTTTCCCAGTGATTTCGTCTTTGGAGGCGCGACCGCAGCCTATCAGATCGAGGGAGGCTGGAACGCAGACGGCAAGGGCGAAAGCATCTGGGACCGCTTCTGCCGCAAGCCGGGCGCGATCATTGACGGGTCTTCCGGCGATGTGGCCTGCGACCACTACAACCTTTGGGAAACCGACATCCGCCTGATGCAAGAGCTCGGCCTCGACGCCTACCGCTTCTCCATCGCCTGGTCCCGCGTCCAGCCTGATGGGCAAGGGGCGATGAACCCGAAGGGCCTCGCCTTCTACGACCGGCTGATCGACGGCCTCCTCAAGGCCGGGATCACCCCCTACCTCACGCTTTACCATTGGGACCTGCCCCAGGCCCTGCAGGACAAGGGCGGCTGGTACAACCGCGACACGGCCCATCGGCTGGCCGACCATGCCGAGGCGATGGCGCGCCATTTCGGCGACCGCGTCCGGCACTGGACCACGCTCAACGAACCCTGGACCTTCTGCTGGTCCGGCCATGCCTCGGGCGAAGACGCGCCGGGCCTGACCGACGGGGTCAGGGGTGGCCTTCACGCCAGCCACCACGCCCTTCTTGGCCATGGCCTCTCCGTCCCCCGCATCCGGGCCGCGGCCCCGGGGGCCGAGGTCGGCATCGTCCTTGACCTCAACGTCGTCGAACCTGCGACCAAGGCCTCGGAGGATATCCAGGCCGCCCGACATTTCGAACTGGCGCAGAACCGCTTCTACCTCGACGCCGTCTTCAAGGGCCGCTACCCCGAAGAGCTTCTGACCCTTTGCGAGGGCCTCCTCCCCGAAATCCGCGAGGGCGACCTGCAGACCATCTCCGCCCCTGTCGACTATCTTGGCGTCAACATCTACCGCCGCTCGGTCATGCAGGCGGGAACCGAACTGCCGCCGCTCAACTTCTCCCGCGTCAGCCCGCCCGGCGACTACACCGCCGTGGGCTACGAGATCTACCCGCCCTGCATCCATGACATCCTGACTTACGTCCACCGCGACTACGCCCCGAAGGCGATCCACATCTCGGAAAGCGGCATGGCCACCCGGCCAGAGGTGCCCGAGGCGGACGGCCTGATCCATGACCGGCAGCGCGCGGCCTATTACATCGACCACATCGCCGAGATGGACCGTGCACGCCGCGCCGGGGTTCCGGTCAAGGCCTATTTCGCCTGGACGCTGATCGACAATTTCGAATGGGCCTATGGCTACACCACGCCCTTCGGCATCGTGCACGTCGACCTCGACAGCCAGAAACGCAGCCCCAAGCTCTCCGCACTCTGCTACCGTGAGGTCTTGCGCGCCCGTGAGTGAATGCGCTTCCATGGCCCATCCGGCCACCCGATGAGGTAACCCTTGCCCCCCACCAACCCGCGCCCGACAATCAAGACCCTGTCCGAGATGACCGGCTTCTCGATTGCCACCATCTCGAAGGCCTTGCGCAACTCGCCCGTGGTGACCGAGGCGACGCGTCAGGCCATCATCGAGGCGGCCGAGAAGGTGGGCTATCAGGTCTCGCTCCGGGGCCGTTCGCTGCGGACGGGCAAGTCCTATCAGATCGCGGTGCTGATGCCGCTTTCGGTGGCGAAAAGCCATGAATGGAACGGCGTCGAACATGCCGAGATCCTTGCTGGCATCGCCGAAGGACTGGAGGGCTCGCCCTATCGCATCGCGGTGCATCTGGTGCGCGACACCGACGACAGCATCGGCGTTGTCCGCAGCATCGTCGAGGGGCACCTTGCCGATGGGCTGATCTTCTCGGGCATCCTGCACGACGATCCCCGCATCGCCTTCCTGATCGAGCAGGGCTTTCCCTTCGTCACTCTTGGCCGCAGCCACTTGGCGGGCCCCCATGCCTTTGTCGACATTGACAGCGAGTGGGCCGCCTATGCGGCCACCCGCCGCCTGATCGAAGGAGGTCACCGCCGCATCGCACTGGTGAACCCCGACCCGGCGCTGGCCTATAGCGTCGACCGTGTCGCCGGCTACACCCGCGCGCTGGCCGAGGTCGGGCTGACCCCCGACCCGGCGCTGATCTCCACCGGCGACCTGACTACGCGGCACGGCAAGGCCACGGCGCTCGCCTTGCGTGCCCTTCCCGACCCCGCCACCGGTTTTGTCTGCGTGAACGAATCCACTGCGCTGGGCGTCCTTTCCGGCCTTCATGCGACCGGGGTGCAGATCGACCGACAGGCCTCGGTCATCGCCTATGACGACATCAACGCCAGCGCCTATTTCTGCCCGCCGCTCACCACCTTCCTCTACCCGCTGGAAACGCTCAGCCGGGTGCTGGCCGCCTTCATGCTGCGCCTTCTCGAAGGCGAAGACCCCAAGGGGCTCAGCCATTTCGTCCGCCCGGAACTGATCATCCGGCAGGAAGACCGCCTCTCACCCTGACCCGCCGAATTGACGGAGCCTGCCTCGTGAAAATCCTCCACCGGCTCGACGGCCTTCGCCCGGCCAATCTCCTGCTGCTCCTCTCGCTGCCTTTCCTGGTCTGGCTCTTCTTCGTCTCAAGCGATTACAGCCGGTCACTGTCCGCGATCATCGGGGTCGAGCGCGGGTCTTCCGCACTGCTTCCCGGATTTCTACTGATCCTCATCCTCTTCGGGGCCGGCCTCGCCGCCCCGCTCCTGCGCCGCCACTCCCTGCCGGTGGCTCTGGCCTCGCTTGCGGCTGGCCTTGCCCTTTGGTTGACCAACCTCGGCCTGCCGTTTCTGTCCTCCGTCCTCGCCAATGCGGTCGACGCAGGCAATTCACCGCTTGTCGTCGCAGGCGAAACGCCACGCCAATTGACCGAGGCCGCCCTCGCCTCGGTTTCGCAGGTTTCCGGCATTGCTGCGGCCATCCTGACCCTGCTCAACGCTTGTCTTTTCGCGCTTACCCGGTACTGGCCCGGGACAGCCGGGGTTTTCCCCCGCCGGGCGCTTCTGCTGGTGAACGGGATCGGCCTGGCCTGGCTCCTTCTCTTTGCCCATCTCGGCTTTGCCACCGGGCTATCGGTCGCAATCAGGGCAGGGATCACCGCCTATATCCTCGCCTCGATCCTGGCGCTGGTCTGGGTCGGGCTCATGCAACTCCAGCCGAGCCGCCGCACGCTTCCCGCCTTCCTGGTCCTTGCCCTTGCCGCGCTTTCCCTTGCCGGCTGGCAGATGCTGCAACCTCGCCTGCCCGTCGCCCTGATCGGAGATGCGAGCGGCACGGTCGGGATCACCGCTGGCACACCCGGTCAAATCGTCGATGCGGTGCGCTACGGCACATACCCCGACGCACCGGACGGAGAGGCCAAGCTTCGCACCATCGTCACAGCCGAAGACGCAATTGCCCAGGTCCGGGCGGGCAAGATCTCGGGCGCGGTCGTCCCAACGCCCCTCGCCCCGGCCGAGCTCATCCGCTGGCAGACCGAAGTCCTGCCCGACGCAAGGGCCAACCTTGCGACCACGGCGCTGGTCCTTGGCATCGCGCTGACCCTGCTGGCAGCCTGCGGCTTCATCTACCGCCGCCATCCCCTGTCGATCGCCGCCGAATTCCTGATCGACACGCTGCGCGGCATTCCGATGCTGGTGATCATCCTCTACATCGGCCTGCCACTCGCCGGGGTGCTCAAATCCTCGACCGGCGGTTTCCTCGATCCACCGAACCTCCTGCGCGGGATCGTGGCCATGGCCATCGCCTATTCCGCCTACATGGCCGAGATCTTTCGTGCCGGGATCAACGCCGTCCCCCGCGGTCAGGTCGAGGCCGCCCGCTCCTTGGGCCTCACCCGCTGGCAGACCGCCCGGCATGTGATCCTGCCCCAGGCCTTCCGCATCGTGATCCCGCCCATGGGCAACGAATTCATCGCGATCCTGAAGGACACCTCGCTGCTCTCCATCCTCTCGATCCGCGACCTGACCCAACGGATGCGCGAGTTCCAGTCCGCGACCTTCCTTACCTTCGCACCCTACAACACGGTGGCCATCGTCTATGTCTTCCTCACCCTCATCGCCGCCAGCCTCGTCGCCCGGGTCGAACACCGGTTCCGGACCCACCGGCATTAAGGGGACAACCTGGCTCGTCACCGGGGCCGCGCGTGGCCTGGGCCTTTGCCTGACCAGGAAGCTTGCCGAGAAGGGGGCGAAGGTCCTGGCCCTGTCGCGGCAAGTGGGTCCGCTTGCGGGCCTGCCGGGGGTGACCCATGTCCCGTTTGACCAGTCCGACACGGCGTCCATCGCTGCGGCCGCCCGGTCCCTCGTCGGCCCCATCGACCACGTCATTCATAACGCCGCAGTCCGGGGCGACACCGGCGGCCTTGCCACCTTCAGCGCCGCCGATCTGGCTCAGGTCATGCAGATCAACGTCGCCGGACCGCTGCTTCTCACCCGAGAACTTCTGCCGCGACTTTCCCCCAACGCGACGATCGCCTTCATCTCCAGCCGCGCAGGCTCCTTTGCCGAGGGCCATGACCCGGACGGCGACTACGCCTATTGCCTGTCCAAGTCTGCCGTGAACCGGGCCGTCGCCAAGCTTGCCGATGACCTTCCCCATAGGGTCGTCGCGATTCACCCCGGCTGGATCAGCACAGACATGGGCGGCCCCGAGGCCCCCGACAGCCCCGACCATGCCGCAGGCCGCATCATCGACCTGCTTTCCGGCCCCGATCGACTCGCCTCCGGCAGCTTCTGCGATGCCTGCGGCCGGCCAATCCGACCCTGACGCCCGTGACTTGTCATGGCACCGGAATTCGACCGAATTCCGGTTCGGAGCCTGAAAGGCTCCGGTCCGATTTCTGTACAGAAATCGGGCCCCGGCCGATGCGTCCCTCCGGCTGGCGCTTGCCTGTCACGGCCTCTCGATCAGCGTTGCCGACGGACCGGTTCCGGTTCTACCGGCTCAGACAGGCGCGCAACCGCTCAAAGCTTCCCGCACTGCCATTCGCAGGGGCAGGTTCGGCCAGGAAGCCGTCCAGTTGCGGCCAGACCCTGATCGCCTCGTCGATCACCGGATCCGAGCCTGCGGCATACAGCCCGGCCTGGATCATCATCTCGGCCCGGTCATAGGCCCCAAGCAACCGGCGCGCCGACTGGATCAGGTCGTTCTCAGCCTCGCTTGCCGCCTCTGGCAGGGACCGCGAAACCGACCGCAACAGGTCGATGGCCGGATACCTGCCCCGTTCGGCTATCCGGCGGTCCATCACCACATGACCGTCCAGCACGCCCCGCAGGATATCAGCCACCGGCTCGTCCATGTCGGACCCGGCGACCAGGACCGAGAACACCGCCGTGATATCCCCCGCCCCCTCCGGCCCCGGCCCCGCGCGCTCCGCCAGCCCCATGATCGCCTGCGTCAGCGACGGCGGATAACCGCGAAGCGAGGCCCCCTCGCCCCCCGCCAGTGCCACCTCGCGATGCGCCTCGGCAAAGCGGGTCACGCTGTCGACCAGCAAAAGCACATGCTTGCCCTGATCACGGAAATGCTCGGCAACCGCCATCGCCGTCAACGCGCACATCCTCCGCATCAGGGGTGACTGGTCCGACGTTGCCGTCACCACCACGCTGCGTGCCATTCCCGCCGGGCCAAGCACGCGCTCGGTAAACTCCCGCAACTCGCGCCCGCGTTCGCCGACCAGCGCGATGACCACGACATCGGCCTCGACTCCACGGGCAAAGCGGGCCAGCAGCGAGGATTTGCCAACGCCCGATCCAGCGAAAAGGCCGATCCGCTGGCCCCGAACCAGGGGCAGCAGCGTGTCGAAGACCGCCACCCCGGTCTCAAGCCGCCCGCCCATCCGTCGGCGACTGGCCGCAGCGGGGGCCGGGGCCCGCAATGACCGTGAAACCGGACCACGCAGCAGCGGGCGGCCATCCAGCGGGCGCCCGCCCGCATCGACGATCCGCCCGATCCAGCTGTCATCCGGCGCGATCTCGGCCTTGCCCAGCAACTCCACCCGGTCGCCGATCGCCATGCCATCGCCCGAGGCATCCGGCAGCACCGAACAGCGCCCGGCGGTCAGCCGCAGGATCTCGCCCCCTGCGACACCATCCCGGCTATGGATCAGCACCCGATCCCCCAGGGCGGCCGTTTCCAGCCCGGCCACCTCTGCCAGCCCACGCCGGGTTTCCACGACCCGACCGACCCGCCTGACCGGAGCGCTTCCGGCAATTTCAGCCAATAGACCATCGAAGAGGCCGGTCACGGGATTCTCCCTTTGTTCGCTCTCAACCGTTTCTAAAGGAATCACTCTTAAGCCTTGGTGAAGTTGGTCGTGGGAGAAGCCCCGATGTTCGAAAAACTGGAACTCACCCGGATGGCGCAGGCTCTTGCCGCACATTCAGGGGCACGCATGGCGGTCATCGCGCAGAACGTCGCGAATGCCGACACGCCCGGCTACAAGGCCAAGGACCTTGCGGGCTTTGCCGAGGTCTTTGCCGAAGACGGGGGCGAGATGCGGGCCACCCGTCCGGGCCACCTGACCGCCGCTTCCAGTGTCGCCATGCCGATGCCCGAACAGGCCCGGGGCCGCGAGTCACCCAATGGCAACTCGGTCTCGCTGGAAGCCGAAATGGTCAAGTCGGTCGAAGCCCGGCAGAACCACGACATGGCACTGGCGATCTACCGGGCGACCTCGGATGTGATCCGGGCCAGCCTTGGCCGGAACCGGTAGGGGGCTGAGACATGGGCAATGACCTGATCTCGTCGCTTTCCTTCGCCGCCTCCGGAATGGAAACCCAGGCGATGCGCCTGCGGCATGTGTCCGAGAACATCGCCAACGCGGACACCCCCGGCTACCACCGCAAGGTGATGACCTTCGAACAGGCGATGGACACCGGGCTGGTCGAACCCGGTGCCGTCAAGCTGGACCAGTCGGACCTGGCCCGCATCTACGACCCCGGCCACCCGCTGGCGGATGAAACCGGTCACTACGACGGCTCGAATGTCGATCTGGTGATCGAAATCGCTGACGCGCGCGAAGCGCAGCGCAGCTACGAGGCGAACCTCAGGATGTTCGACCAGACGCGTCAGATGACGCAAAGCCTGTTCGACCTTCTGCGCCGATAGGGGAGATCCAGAATGGATATGAAGACCTCTTTCGTTTCCCAGGCCTATGCCAATGCCCGGACCGCCGCCGCCCCGCAGCCAAAGGCGGGACAGGCGGCGGAAGGGTTTGCCAAGCTCGCCGGGAATTTCATGGGCGCGCTGCAGGAACATGAGGCCACCGCCCGCGCCGCGATGACCGGGGGGGCCGATCCGCATGCCCTGGTGCAGGCGCTCGCCTCCTCGCAGCTTGCGGTCGAGACAGTGGCCACTGTGCGCGACCGGGTGGTCGAGGCCTATCAGGAAATCCTGAGGATGCCGGTATGAGCGAGGGTGAAATCTTCGACATGCTGCGTCAGGGTCTCTGGGTCTCGGTCCTGATCTCGGCCCCGCTCCTGACCGTGGCTCTGGTCGTGGGCGTGGTGATCGGCCTCTTCCAGGCGCTGACCTCTGTGCAGGAAATGACGCTGACCTTCGTGCCGAAAGCCGGCGTGATGCTTGCCGTCTTCTGGCTCTCGATGAGCTTCATGACCTCGACGCTGGTGTCCTTCTTCACCGACACGATCATCCCCCAGATCGCAGGGGGCTAAGACATGGACGCCGCCGGTTATGCAACGCTGAACCGCCAGTCGGGCCTGATGCGCGAAATGGGCGTGGTGGCCAACAACATCGCCAACTCCTCGACCACCGGCTTCCGGCGCGAGGGGGTGGTCTTCTCGGAATTCGTGGCCGCACTGGATCAGGACCCGTCGCTGTCGATGGCCCACGCCAGTGGCCGCCATGTCGACCTCTCGCAATCGACGCTCAGCCCGACCGGCGGCAGCTTCGACTTTGCCATCCAGGGCGACGGCTTTTTCCTGATCGAGACGCCAGACGGCGAAAGGCTCACCCGGGCGGGCAGCTTCACCCCCTCGGCCGAGGGCGAGCTCGTGACGCCAGACGGCTACCGGCTGCTGGATGCCGGGGGCGCGCCGATCTTTGTGCCGCCGGATGCGAAAGGGATCGCCGTCGCCAGCGACGGCACCGTCTCGGCAAACGGCCAGCCGATCGCCCAGGTCGGGCTCTGGCAACCCGCCGACCCCCTGGCCCTGCGGCATCAGTCCGGCACGCTCTTCTCGGCCGGGGAACTGCAACCGGCCGAAGGCGCGACGGTCCTGCAGGGCATGCTGGAAGACAGCAATGTCGAACCCGTCTCCGAGATTGCCCGCATGATCGAAGTCCAGCGCGCCTATGAGCTGGGCCAGAAATTCCTGGATGCCGAGGACGAGCGTGTCCGCGGCGTGATCCAGACGCTTGGCCGATAGGAGGACGCGATGAAGGCATTGCAGATTGCCGCGACCGGGATGGCGGCCCAGCAGATGAAGGTCGACGTTGTCTCGAACAACCTCGCCAACATGTCGACCACCGGCTACAACCCCCGCCGCGCCGATTTTGCCGACCTGACCTATCAGCAGATGGCCCGCCCCGGCAGCGTTTCTGCGGCCGATGGGTCCATGCTGCCGACCGGTGTCCAGATCGGCCTTGGCGTCCGGCCCGCAGCCGTTTCGGTCGTGATCGGACAAGGCACGCTCGAACCCACCGGGGCCGACCTCGATGTCGCCATCGACGGCAACGGCTATCTCGAGGTGCAACTGCCCTCGGGCCTGACCGGCTATACCCGCGACGGGGCGCTGAAACGGTCGGCCGAGGGCCTGATCGTGACCTCGGACGGCTATCCCGTAGTGCCGGGGATCACCATCCCCTCCGATGCGCGCGGGCTGACGATCAGCCCTTCCGGCGAAGTCTGGGCGGATTTCGCCGATCGCGTCGACCCCGAACTCATCGGCACGCTTACCCTGTCCAGCTTTCCCAACGAAAAGGGTCTCGAGGCGATCGGCTCGAACCTCTTTCTCGAAAGCCCGGCTTCGGGGGCGGCATTCTCGGGTACACCGGGTCAGGAAGGCCTCGGCACCCTGCGGCACGGATATCTTGAGGGCAGCTCGGTCGATGCCGTGCGCGAGGTGACTGAACTCATCAAGGCCCAGCGCGGCTACGAGCTGAACGCCAAGGTCATCACGGCTGCCGACCAGATGCTGGCCGCAACGACGCAGGTCCGCTGATGTGGCGCGCTCTGTTGCTGATCCTCTGTGTCCAGCCCGCGTTTGCCGAAAGCGTGGTGGCCACCCGGACTATCCGGGCCAAGGCCATCATCACGCCCGACGATCTCACCACCGTCAATGCGGCACTTCCCGGCGCGCTGGCCGACCCTTCCGAGGCGCTTGGCCTTGAGGCGCGGGTGGCAATCTACGCCGGCAAGCCGGTGCGGGCCGGGGATCTTGGACCACCCGCCCTCGTCGACCGCAACCAGTTGGTTTCGCTTGTGTTTCTTTCTGGTGGTCTGGCGATTTCGGCCGAGGGTCGGTCGCTTGGGCGCGGGTCTGAAGGGGAACTCGTCCAAGTGATGAACCTCGCCTCCCGCAATACGGTTACGGGCCGGGTCGGCCCGGATGGAGCAGTCTATGTTGGATGGAATGACTAGAATGATGAAGCAATCTGCCCTTTTGCTTGCGCTCGCGCTTACCGGATGCGGCAAGCTGGACCAGGTTGGCCGGGCGCCGGAATTCTCGCCGATCGAGGGCGGCGACCAGCACTATGCGCTTTATTCCGCGGCCCTGCCCGAGAATGCCGATCCCAATGCGCCTTCCGACGCCTCCTCGCTCTGGACAGGCGGCACCGAGTCGCTTTTCGGTGACCGCCGCGCGGCCCGGCGGGGCGACATCCTGACCGTGGTCATCGAAATCGACGACAGCGCCACGATCTCGAATTCGACCGGACGCAGCCGCAGCGGGCAGCAGAATTCGGGGCTGAGCGACTTCCTGGGCATTCCGCAGCGGATCGACGAAAGCCTGCCTGACGGCGCCAGCATGGCCGAGGCCTATGGCGCCAAGTCATCTTCGACCTTCAAGGGTTCGGGCAATGTCGCGCGAAAGGAACAGCTGACCCTGCGCGTCGCCGTAACCGTGGTCGAAGAACTGCCGAATGGCGTCCTGCGGATCGAGGGCCAGCAAGAGGTCAGGGTGAACTTCGAGATGCGTGAGCTGATCGTCACTGGTTTTGTCCGCCCGATCGACATCTCGCGCCAGAACGAGATCACCTATGACAAGATCGCCGGCGCCCGCATCGCCTATGGCGGCCGGGGCCAGATCACCGACGTCCAGCAACCCACCTACGGCCAGCAGGTGGCCGATATCGTGCTGCCGTTCTGATCATGCTGCGCAAGCTTTTCCCCATCATTCTCGCGCTAGTCGGCCTTGGCGGGGGGCTTGGCGCTGGCCTCTTCCTCCGCCCCGCGCCCGAAGCCGACGCAGAAGGTCATGCGG
The DNA here is from genome assembly GCA_016792685.1 of Tabrizicola sp. GTDB lineage: Bacteria > Pseudomonadota > Alphaproteobacteria > Rhodobacterales > Rhodobacteraceae > Tabrizicola. The sequence continues at coordinate 15,808 of JAEULQ010000125.1, forward strand.
CAGGCGATGATGCGGCCCATTCCGAGGAAGCCGCCGAAGCGACCGAAGGCGAGGAGCATGGCGAGGAACCGGAAGAGGGCGGGCCGGAATATGTGAAGATGAACAACCAGTTCGTCGTGCCCATCGTCGAAGAAGGGCGCGTCGCCGCCATGGTCGTGCTGTCGGTCTCGCTGGAAGTCGAAGCCGGCAACACCGAAGCGGTCTACCAGCGCGAGCCCAAGTTGCGCGACGTGTTCCTGCAGGTGCTGTTCGATCACGCCAACGTCGGCGGCTTCAGCGGATCGTTTACCGACGGCGCCAATCTGGTGGTCCTCCGGACCAGCCTGAAGGAGGCCGCAGGCCTCGTCCTTGGCGCCGCAGTCAGGGACGTGCTGATCACCGACATCGCCCGGCAGGACAGCTGACACTCCTTGGAACCTGCGCCCCGGCCCCGTGCCGGGGTTTTGCGTTGCCAGCCGCTTCACGGGCCAAAAGGTCGGGCCAAAGCCGCAAAGGGACGGATCAGCGCCTCGTGTCCGGTTTGCTCGCCAGGCCCCGCAGAGCTTGCAGACGGCCAAGCGCATGTGCGGCCTCGCCGCGCGCGTCGATGCAGGCGGCAGTCTGCCGGGCAATGACAAGGTTCAGCTCTGCCCGCCGGATATCGGCCCAGCGCTGATAGGCGAGGCCGACACGTTCGGCCTCGACGGGCGGCAGGTCGCTGTCGGCCCCGGCGGAATTGATTGCCTGCAGCTGCATCCGGCTTTGCTCCAGCTGTCCGGAGGCCTGGCGCAAAGCGGCCAGCCGGTGATCCAGGATCAGCTGGGCCAGATCGGACATCCGGGCGAGCTGGTCGGATTTCCTCATCTGCGCCGTGCCTTCCGGCGCATCGCATCGGCAAACCGGATGGCGGCCGCGACCGCGCGGTACTGCTCGACCCGGATTTCCTGCCCGATCTCGACCGTTGCATGAATCGCGCGCGCAGTTGGCGGATCGCTGTGGACCGGAACGCCATGCTCGGCCGCCCGCTCGCGGATCTTGCGGGCGATCTCGTCGACACCCTTGGCCACGCAGACCGGGGCACCGCCCTTGGTCCGGTCCCATTTCAGCGCCACGGCATAGTGGGTCGGGTTCACCACGACGACATCGGCCTTGGCCACATCCACCAGCATCCGGTTGGTCGCCACTTCCTGTGCCCGCTGCCGCCGTGCGCCTTTCAGATGCGGGTCGCCCTCGATTTCCTTGTATTCATCCATCATCTCCTTGCGCGACATCCGGTGGCGTTGCCCGTGGCTGTAGATTTGCCAGAGGTAATCGACCCCGCCCAGCACCAGCTGGATGATGAAGATGAGGCAGAGAAACTCCAGCGTGAGGCGGGCAAGCAGGGCCGCCGACATGGCCGGGCTGAGATAGATGCTGGCCAGGATGTCCTCGAGCCGTGAGGCCAGGAAGACCCACAGGATCGTCGAGACGAGAAAGAGCTTCACCGCGCTCTTGCCGAACTCGACCAGACCTTCCAGGCCGAACTTCTGCTTCGCCGCAGAGAGAAGCGATATGCGCGACAGTTTCGGCGCAAGCTTGCCCGGCGCGAAGACCAGTCCCCGGGTGGCCAGCAGTAGGCCCAGCACCAGGACCGGCGCGACAAGGACCAGCGTCATGGGAGGAACCGCAAAGCCCAGGACCATGCCGCCGATCAAGGCAGTTCCACCCGTGGTGGCCAGCGTCGAAAGCCGGTCGGCCTGGTCAAACATCACCATCCCGACCGAACCCGCGCGCTCCACGGTCCAGAGGCCAAAGCTGAAGAGGGCCAGGACAAGACCACCCGTCGCAGCGGCGGTCTGCAGGTCGGTCGAACGTGGCAGGTCGCCCTCATCCCGGGCCCGGTCCAGCTTCTGCTGTGAGGCTTCGTGTTCCTTGTCGGTGTCGTCATCCTCCGACCCGCTCATGGTCGGACCTCGAAGGGCTGGGCGAGAAACAGGGTGAAAGCCTCAAGCCAGGCCGCCAGCAGAAGGGGTGTCGCGACCATCAGCATCGCCAGCGCCCCAAGCGTCAGGGCCGGTGCGCCCACCATCGAGACCATGAGCATCGGCATCGCCCGGTTGATCACGCCGAGGGCCAGGTTGTAGATCTTCGAGGCGATCACGAAGGGCGCGGCCAGCGTAAAGGCAAGGCTGAAGGTGCGGCTGACAAGACCAAGGCCCCAGTTTGCGGCCTCGGCTGAGGATGGATAGGCTCCGGCCGGGAGCAGATCATAGGACAAGAGCACCAACTCGGTGGCCCGCACATGCAGCCCGGCGACAAGGGCCAGCGCGATCCCTGCGATCATGAAGAGATTGCCGATCGCCGGCTGCGGCTCGGGCGCCACGCCCGCGACCAGCTGGGACAGGGTGGTCGCCTGGGCGATGATCGCGGCGGCGGTCTGCAGCGCCACCAGGAAGAGCCGCATCCCGACCCCAAGGATCAGGCCCGCGATCGCTTCGCCCCCGAGTGCGGTAAAGGACGGCGCTGGCCCGGCGTCCGCAAGCCTCTCGGCCAGGATCGGGGCCACGACCAGCGTGAAGGCCACAACCAGCGCAAGCTTGACGCGCTGGGGAACCGCCGGGTCGCCAAGCCCGGGCATCAGCGCAACCACCGCCCCGATCCGGACAAAGGCCAGTGCGGCCGCCCAGCCCAAGGTCTCGGCCAGGCCCAGAAGACCAGTCAGTTCCGCGATGATCCCGTTCATTCCGGAACCTGGCCGATCAGGGCCGGGCGCGCATCGGTACCGATTTCCTCATAGGACAGGACCGGCATGTGCAGCCCCTTGGCCTGCACGACCGTCCGCAGGAACCGCCGGCGGCCGACCGACGTGACCAGCGCCGGGTAGACACCACTTTCGGCAGCGCGGTTCGCCCGCTCCGTCAAGCCATTGGCAAGGCGCGCAAAAAGCTCGGGCGGCAAGGCGATGTCGCGCTGGCCGCGGTCGCCATCGATCTGATAGGTCGCGAAGGATTTCTCCCAGTCGGGGGCCAGCTGGATCAGCGGCACCGAACCGTCCGCCCGCTTCAGCTCGGCCACGATCTGGAAGCCCAGCCGCTGCCGGACATGTTCGCAGATCGCCTCGGGCGTTCCGAACTGGCGCGCCTCGGCGACGGCCTCAAGGATCAAGGGCAGGTTCCGGATCGACACCCTCTCGTCCAGCAAAAGCCGGAGCACGGCGTGCAGAAGATCGATCGGAACCTTTTCGGGCAGAAGCTCGTCCAGAAGCCGGCGATTGGCTTCGGCGCGGGCCGGGTCCGAAAGCTTCACGAACTCGTCCAGAAGCCGGCGCAGCCCGCGCAACGTCAGAAGCCGCGACAGGTTTGCCTTCAGCACTTCCAGAAGATGCGTGGCCAGCACCTCGGTCGGCGAGACGACAGTCAGGCCGGACAGCGCCGCGTCTTCCTGCTGATCCGGCCGGATCCAGCGGGCGGGGGCACCATAGACCGGTTCCTTGACGTCCAGCCCGTCCGGAGCCGGTGTGCCGTCGGTCAGCAGTACAAGCACCCGGTCCGGATAAAGCCGGTCCGAGACCCGTTCGACCCCCTGCAGGCGGATGCGGTATTGGCCCGGGCCCAGCGCGCTTTCGTCGGTCAGGCGGATCTCTGGCAGGATGAACCCGAAAGCCGTGGCGACATGGTTGCGCATGTTCGAGATCCGGCTGTCGAGCCCGGTCGCCGGGTCCAGCACCATGGCCACCAGGTTTGAGGCGAACTCGATGTGGATATCGTCGAAATCCAGCACATCCCCAATGGAGCGGGGCTTCACAGGCTCAAGCTTCGGCGCCTCCGGCTTGCTGTCTTCGGCGTCCCGGCGCGAACGCAAGACAGCAAGGGCGGCAAGGGCGAGCGCGGCCAGCATGAAGGGCAGGAACGGCATCCCCGGCACCAGCGCGAAAAGCGCCATGAGTCCGGCCACCGTCCCAAGCGCGCCGGGATAGCGGCCAAGCTGGGCAAAGAACGAGACATCCGCCGCCCCCTTCTGGCTGCCCTTGGCCAGAAGAAGCGCCGCCGCGACCGAGATGATCACCGCCGGAATCTGGCTGACCAGACCGTCACCGACCGTCAGGATTGTATAGGTTTCAAAGGCTTCCGAAGCTTCCAGCCCATGAACGAAGATGCCCACGATCAGCCCGACCACGATGTTCAGCCCGGTGATCAGCAGGCCAGCAATCGCATCGCCCTTCACGAATTTCGACGCCCCGTCGAGCGAGCCGAAAAAGTTGGTCTCGGCCAGCTCCTGCTCACGGCGCCGTTTCGCCTCGGCGTGGTCGATGGCCCCTGCCGACATGTCCGCGTCGATTGCGAGTTGGCGGCCTGGCATGCCGTCCAGGGCAAAACGCGCGCCGACTTCGGCCATCCGGCCCGCACCCTTGGTGATGACGATGAAGTTGACGATCAGAAGCACGATGAAGATCACGAGCCCCAGGATCAGGCTTCCGCCCATGATGAACTGGGCAAAACCCTCGATCACATGGCCTGCGGCATCGGTGCCGGTATGGCCCTGGCCAATGATCAGCTTGGTCGAGGACACGTTGAGCGCCAGCCTCAGCAAGAGCGAGGCCAGAAGGATCGTCGGGAAAGCCGAGAAATCGAGCGGGCGGTCGATGAAGAGCGTCACCGTCAGCATCAGGATTGCCAGCGCGAACGAGACGGCGAGGCCGATGTCCAGCATCCAGGCCGGCAGCGGCAGGATCATCATCAGGATGACGGCCATCAGGCCTAGGGCCAAAAGGATCGTGGGCCGGAAGATTACGGAAAGCGAGGCGCGCGGGTTCATCTCACGGCGCTCCGATCAGGCGGGTTCCGGCCGACGTTACCGGCACGAGTGAGCCGTTGCGGCCCGCCGATCCTGCCAGAAGAAGCGGGAAGCGGTTCAGCCGTTCGGGCGCGGTCTCTGGCAGAGCCTCCAACCCGGCGCCAAGCCCGGCATAGGCCGCCTCGAACTTGGCCTGGTAGGTCTCGGCAAATTCGGGCGTTGCCGAGTGATAGGCCGCCGCGGCAAGCGCCCAATCTCCGCTCTGGCCAAAGTGCTCCGACAGGAACCCGGCCGCATATTCGGCATTGCGGGCCGGATCCAGCATTTCGGCGATCGACCCGAAAGCCGAGGCATGCCAGCGGTAGTTCAGCTGAAAGCACCCCAGGTCGATGTTGGTTTTCCCCTGATCCAGAAGCTCAGCGACATGCGCTTCGGCGGCTTCGGCCGTGTCGAACCATTGGCCGTCGCCCCCGGCATTCACCGTCCAGGGCCAGGGCCGGTCGCCGCGCCCCGTCTCCACCAGGGAAATCGCCAGGAGCACCTCATAGGGAACACCTGTCGCCCGGGCCGCATCCGATGCCGCCTGCAGGCAAAGCCCGGCAGGATCAACACTCGCGCTGGCGGGAACCGGGGGCAGCATGGCCCAGATAAGGCTTGGAAACCAGCTGCAGCACAGGATCAGACGGACGCGCATGGCCTACTCCACCCTGGCCTTCTGCCCGGGTCGCGGCCCAGACTAGCGGCCGAATCTTTCCGGGGAGTTACCGGCTGGCGTCTTCCCGACAGGAAGACGGAATTCTTGAAGGGGCGTCGACCCGGTCTTGACGGCAAGGCTATCCCCTCTGCGGTCAGACAGGGGGTCACCAACTGGCGTGCAGGAGAGTCCGGCGCCAGCAGACGGTTCATAGTCATGCACGCGCCAGAGGCTCAGGGGCTGCCAGCGCCGGGTGAGGGCACGGCGGAAAGCAGCGATTCAAGGGCCGCCTGGGTTTCGACGCTGCGGGCCGCGACCGCGCTGCTGCGGGCCAGAAGCCCCTCGACGTCTGCGCCGGGAGCCGGTGCCAGATGGGCCGCGGCATCTAGCCAGGGCGCCGGGGTCTCGGGGTCCGGGCTTGACCAGTCGCCCTCCCAAAGGGCCAGTCGCACCGCAGCATCGGGGTCGCCCGCCGCCTCATAGGCTGTTGCGGCCGCCGGAAGGTCGTTCAGCCGCACAAGCGCCTCCGCGCGCATGCCTTCCGCATCTGGGCCGGTCAGGCCATCGAGCAGCAGAACCGCTGCCCGGGCGGCGCCCCGCCCCAGCTCGGCCCTTGCGGCCAGAAGGCGAAGCTCGGTGCTGTCCGAAGGCCCGACAGGATTGATCCAGACCAGGGCCGCATCAGGAAAGCCCAAGGACATCAGCCGCTCGGCAATGCCAAGCGCGACATCGTCAGCAACCTCTGGCCGGGTTGCATCTTGCGGCAGCACGGCCTGGCGGAGGAAGTCGTCATCGCTCGCCCGCACCTGCGCGACACGCCAGAGATCGGCAAGCACCGCCCCGCGCGCGGCCTCGTGCCGGAAGGCGGCCTCGGTCTGGCCAGAAAGCGCAAGCGACAGAACCAGCGCCCTGTCGACCGCCGGGCCAAGCGCGGTCTCGGCCGTCTCGCGCTGCAGGGAATGCAACGCCTCGTAGACGTCGGTTCCAACCGGGTCGAGCTTGCGGAAATGCGCTTCGACCAGGGTCACCAGGCTGTCGACATTGTCGGCTTCCAGACCCTGGGCTTCCTCGGCATGCGCAATCGCCGCCGCGGTATCCCCGCCATGCAGATCGGCGCTTGCGTCCAGAAGCGCCACGGCAACCTTGTCGGACTGCGGCGCCCGCTCGATGGCGTCCCGGACCATCCGTGCGGCATCGGCATCGCCGACAGCAAGGAGCTTCTCGGCAAGCTCGGGGCCCAGATGGCTGCGCAAATGCGGCGGCAGGGCAAGAAAGCCGCGCAGGATCGCGTCACGATTGGCTTCGCGCCCGAAGGGAAGCCGGTCCCGCGCCAGCGCCGCCCAAAGCGCCGCCGGTCCGTCACAGCCAAGCATGGGTGCGAACGGTGTCTGCGGGTCGCTTTCCGTGTCGATGATCCGGGCCATCGACCGATAGGTGTCCAGCTCTGCCGAGGTCGTGTCCAGGAATTCGGCGTGCTGCAGAGCCTCGGCCCCGAAGCCCAAGTACAGGAGTTGCCGCACCGACCGCAGGACAGCCTCGGGGTCGGGAACGTCGAACTCGCCGAACAGCCCGGTCCTCGCCTCGGCCAGCAGCGCATGCGCCGGTTTGCCTTCCCCCCAGGCCGCAAGGTCGAGAAATGCGTCCGGCGTGCATTCTGCCGGAGGCTGACCACCTTCGACGAAGGCATCGGGGTCAAGCACCTCGATGCCAGGCATTTCGCCGATACGGATGCTGGACCAGGGCAGGGTGGAGTGATCCTTGGCCACTACAGTCACCGGCTTTCCGGGCAGTTCCATGTCGACCAGCCCATCCGCTGCCCCGCGGGCGATCTGCTCCAGCAATTCGTCCCGCAGCGGTTCCAGCGAGACCGTGCCGGTCTGCAGCGCCAATGGCAGTTGGGGAAGATCGTCAGCAGGACGCGATCCCTTGCCCAGTGCCAGCCAGTCATAGCCTTGCGCCTCGGTCCCGGCCTCAACGGCTGTCGGTCCGCCGCCCGGTATGGCGAAGTCCGCCTCGAAGACAGATGCCGCAGGCGGCGGGCCGGGCTTGATGTCAAGGACGACGACCCCTGGCCGATACTCGAAGGGAAAGACATGACAGTCGCAGGACAGCTGCAACTGCAAGGCACCCGTCGCGGGATCCACTGCAAGCGCCCCAAGACGCGCCCTGTCGATCCGCTGCCACACGCCGCCAAGGTCAAAGCTGGGCTGCACCTTGCCATCGACGGCCAGCGCATAGCCCGCTGGTGTGCGACCGACGATCCAACCAGTTGCCTCTGGCAGTTCAACGACCAGACGCGTGAACTCGCCATGTTCGCCCGAAAGCACCCGCGCCGTCTGGGCTACCGCGGGCGCGCCCAGCGCCAGAAGCAGAAGGACGATCCGGATCATGCCGCTTCCTGCTTCAGGTTGCGCATCGCTTCCTCAAGCTCGGTAAAGCCGGGTCGCACATGGTGCGGTGTGTTCTGCCGTCCGACCTCGATGCAGATATTGGCGGGATGGCGATGCAAGTTAGCGATCAGCACTTCGCGGATCAGCTGGTAGAAATGGATATCCTCCTCGACCACGGTCTTCACCCGCGCCGCGAAGGGGCCCATCAGACCATAGGCCAGGAACACCCCCAGAAAGGTCCCGACAAGCGCGCCGCCGATCATCTTGCCCAGAACTTCCGGCGGCTGGTCGATCGAGCCCATGGTCTTGATCACCCCCAGAACGGCCGCGACGATGCCCAGCGCGGGCAACCCGTCGGCCATGGTCTGCAGGGCATGGCTCGAATGCATGGCATGGTGCAAGGTCGCCTCCATCCGCTTGTCGAGCACTTCCTCGACCTGATGCGGATCGTCGTAGTTCATCGAGGCCGCGCGCAGCGTGTCGCAGATCAGCTCCATCGCCTCATGGTCATGCTGGATGCGGGGGTACTTGCCGATGATCGCGGAATTCTCGGGCGATTCGATGTGCTCCTCCAGCGCGACAGGGTTGGCGCGGGCAAGACGGATCAGCTCGAACAGAAGGCACAGAAGGTCGCGATAGTCGTCGGGCTTCCATTTCGGTCCCTTGAAGACCTTGCCCACGTCCTTGAGCGTGTGTTTCACCGCCCCCATGTCGTTCGAGATCAGGAAAGCGCCGACCGCAGCGCCGCCGATCATGATCATCTCGAAGGGCAGCGCCTTGAGGATGATCCCCATCTTGCCGCCGGCGAGAACATAGCCACCGAAGACCATGATGAGGATGACGGCGATGCCGACAAAGCCGAGCATTTCGGGAACCCCTGCGTTTGACCTTTGGCAGTATCCGTGCCTGCGGTTAAGAACCTCTGACCAAAAGACCTATTCCTTGGGCACGTCGGCATTTCGCCCCGCCACGATGACGCTGATGCCGTAGGCGGCTTCGGAGGACATGCCCGACAGGATCGCCGCAGCCGATTCAGGGGGCATCCGGCCCAGGAAACCGGCCGCAAATTCCGGCGACATCGTTTCGAACAGGGCTGCGGCATCCTTTGGTTTCATGGCCTGGTAGACCGCAGTCAGCCGGTCGATATCGGCTTCGGCAGCGCCGTCAGCCAGGGCGAGCGTGGCCTTCAGTTCCGCCTCGGCCGCCTTCATTTCCTCCAGCCGCTCGGTGATGGCCGCATCGGCCAGGGCAAGCGCTGCCAATCGGTCCTTAAGCGCGGCTTCCTGGACGGCAACCCGTTCTTCACGCAGCTTCAAGGCTTCGGAGAGCGCGGTCGGTGGCTCGCAGCTGTCGACGGCTTCCTGCTCCGGATGGGCTTCCGCCTCACCCTCGGCTTTCGCAAGCGCCGTGCCGATCCCCGAGCCCAGCCGAAGCGCCCCGGAGGACGCGAAAAGCAGGGCCACGATGAACAGCGCGCCCTGACCGGCCCGGCGCCGCCCGCTCATTCTGCGGCCTCCAGCGTCTCGCGATGGACCCGCCGCCGGACAAAGCGCAGGCGCTTCTCGGCTTCCTGGGGTTCCTCCTCGACCACGGGCCGCGGCGGCGCGGCGGTCGGATCGGGCAGGTCGTGCAGCGACGCTACCAGAAGCTCCAGCTTGCGCGCGACCGCCTCGCCCCGCGCCGTCAGCGCCTCAAGGCTTTCGGCCGAGCCGTTCGCCGCCCCCCGCGCCTTTTCCAGCGCGACGGTCATGTCATCGACCTGCGCCGACAGAACCGCGATCGCTCCGCCCATGCCGCTTTCCAGCGTCGTGAAGCGCTTCAGCCGCGTCGACAGGACATAGCAGTAGATCGCCGCCCCGAAGGAACCGGCCATCAGCAGCATATCGGCGATCAGATCCATGGCCTTTTCCCTTCAGTTCAGCACGAATTCG
>JAEULQ010000016.1 GCA_016792685.1 Tabrizicola sp.
CGGGCGCAGATCTTGTCGATCTCGTCCAGAAAGACGATGCCGTTTTCCTGCACTGCTTCCAATGCAGCCACGCGCACTGCCTCGTCATCAAGAAGCTTGTCCGCCTCTTGCCCGATCAGCACGTCATAGCTTTGCAGGACAGTCATCCGCTTGCGGCTGGTCCGGCCCCCGAACGCCTTGAACAGGTCCTGCAACCCCTGCATCTGCTGCTCCATCCCCGGCATGCCAAAACCCATCGGCATCGGTGAAGCATCGGGGACGTCGATCTCGATCATCGTGTCGTCGAGCTCGCCACGCTTCAGCTTGGCGCGGAACATCTCGCGCGTCTGGTCGCGGGCATCCTTGCCGGCGATGGCCTCGATCACCCGATCCTCGGCGGCCTTCTGAGCGCGGGCCTTCACCTCGTCCCGCATCTGGGCGCGGGTGTCACTGATCGCCACATCCACCAGGTCGCGGATGATGCTGTCCACATCGCGGCCGACATAACCAACTTCGGTAAACTTGGTCGCTTCGACCTTCAGGAAGGGCGCGCGGGCCAGCTTGGCCAGACGACGGCTGATCTCGGTCTTGCCGACACCGGTCGGGCCGATCATCAGGATATTCTTGGGATAAACCTCATCGCGCAGGTCGTCGCCAAGCCGCTTGCGGCGCCAGCGGTTGCGCAATGCCACGGCAACAGCCCGCTTGGCGTCCTTCTGGCCGATGATGAAGCGGTCAAGCTCCGAGACGATTTCTCGGGGGGTCAGGTCGGTCATTCGGTCGATCCATAGGGCGGAAGTCGGGATTTGCCCGGAAAATCAGGCAGGACGCGCATGACCCATGCGCGGAGTTGCACCCACCAGGTGCCGATACCGGTGATCAGGGCGCCAAGCGTGATGAGGATGAAGATCCAGCCGGTTCCGCCCGCCTCTCCCATCACCCATCCGATGACGATGGCGATATAGGCAATAGCGGCAGTCAGGAAGGAGCGGCGGTCAATCACCAGGGCCAGAACGGTGATCAACAGAAGCGCGATTGCCAGCAGACCCACGCCGCCACCGTTCAGAAGCGTAACGGCGACCGTGTTGACCAGCGCCGGTGCCGCAAGCAGGTGACACCAGAAGGCGGTGGCAGCGTGGCGTCCCAGCCGGTGCGGGTCGCGGGTGTCAAACCACATGCCAACCAGGAAGGCGCCGATTCCGAACAGCAGCGTGGCGGTCGCGAAGGCCGGGCTCTCGCCCAGATCGAAAAGCGCCTGATAGCCGTCCGAGCCCATCATCCCGGCCAGATTCGCGGCCGACGCGGTGATGGAATAGGTTGCGCCCAGAAGGAAGCCGCCCGTCAGGAAGGCCGAGAACGGCAGTCGGAACCGGCGATACCAGGCCATCATGCCAAGCGCTGAAAGCAGAAATCCCAGGATGGCGACCATCCGCTCGTCCAGCCCGGCATGCGCAAGGACGGTGAAGGCAAAGATCACCAGACCGATTCCGAAGGCGGTGGCGAGGACCATGGAGGGCAGGGTCATCCGGCGCTTGAGCGTGAAATATCCGGCCCACCACCAAGCGATCGCCGCCGTTGCCAGTGGGACAAGCGTCAGAAGCGCGAACCCGCCGAAGACGGCCAGCAGGGCGCTCACGCCAGACAAGAGAATGACCAGGCCGATCGAAATGAAGATTTCCGAAAATCCCCGGAAGAATTCAAAGGGCTCATCTTCTGCCGGAAGCGCGGCGCGCTTGCCCGACCGATCGTTTGCCAGCGCAGTCAACGAGGCGGCTTGGGCTTCGGTCAGGATACCGGCCGCTACGGCGGCGCGCAGGTCTTCTGGGGTCATGTTCGTACCTGTCTGGTAGAGGACGGCCCAGAGATAGGCTGTTTCGCCGCCTAAACCAAGGACCGGTATTGCATACTGCCAGTTGTATATACCCCTGGAAGGCTGTATATATGGTTGTATATATACGCTGCGTCTCGTAAGTTATTGAAAAAACTTACATATGCAGAAATCGTTGTATTTTTCCGGCCTGTGGAGGTTGTGCATGTCCGACGAACCGCCGAAGCGTCTGAGCCTTGCTCAGAAGCGCGCATTGGCCCGGCCGCTGTACTTGGACGATGCCAGCCGGGTTGAAGCGGACGAAGAAGAAGACGCATTCCCAGAGGGTTGGACCAAGGCCGTCGCGCCGGACCAGATGCGCAAGAAGTTGATTTCGTTGCGGGTCGACCCGGAAGTACTGGAGTTCTTCAAGGCGCAGGGCCCGGGCTATCAGACGCGGATGAATGCCGTCCTTTACGCCTACATGCAGGTGAAGAAGGAAATCAGCTAGCCGCGATCCGCTCGATGGTCAGATTGCCGTTTGTGTAGACGCAGATATCAGCGGCGATGGCCATGGCCCGGCGGGCGATGTCCTCGGCAGGAAGGTCGGTGGTCATTAACCCACGGGCCGCCGCGAGGGCGAAGTTGCCGCCCGAGCCGATCGCCGCAACATCGTGCTCCGGCTCCAGAACATCCCCGGCCCCCGTGATGACAAAAAGCTCGCGGCCGTTGGTCACGATCAGCATGGCTTCAAGGTTGCGAAGGTACTTGTCCATCCGCCAGTCCTTGGCCAGATCGACGCAGGCGCGGGCCAGTTGCCCAGGGGCGGCCTCAAGCTTCTTCTCCAGCCGTTCAAGCAGAGTGAACGCATCCGCCGTCGATCCGGCGAAGCCCGCCACAACATCATGTCCACCCGGAGACAGGCGGCGGACCTTGCGGGCGGTGCCCTTGATCACCGTCTGGCCAAGCGAGACCTGTCCATCGCCGGCGACTACAACCTCTCCGCCACGACGAACGGCCAGAATGGTGGTTCCGTGCCAGCCGGGAAACTTTTCGTCTGCCATGGTGCCCTCCGTTTCAACCTATATGGCCGGGGTGCGGCGATGGCTCAAGGCCACAAAGCAAAACGCCCGCACCTTGCCAGGTACGGGCGTCCCGAAAACACTTGGCCAGACTTAGCGGCGCAGGCCCAGGCGGGAGATCAGCGTGGAGTACCGCGCCTCGTCCGTCTTCTTCAGGTAGTCCAGCAGCTTGCGGCGCTGGGCGACGAGCATCAGCAGGCCACGACGCGAATGGTTGTCGTTCTTGTGGCCCTTGAAGTGCTCGGTCAGGGTAGCGATGCGCGACGAAAGGATGGCAACCTGCACTTCGGGCGAACCGGTGTCGCCTTCCTTGGTTGCGTATTCTTTGATCAGGCGCGCTTTTTCTTCGACAGTGATCGACATCGTGGTCTCCTGTGTTAGGGGTCATGGCGCAAGCCGGGATGTCGTCCAGCAGGGCCCTTGGAGTGTCCGCCTTTCGGGCGGATGCGGGCCTATAAGCGGAATCGGGATGGATGGGAAGGGGATTCTCCCGCCAAGGCGAAACGCGAAATTAACGATGACGGAAGATTTTCACCCGTCCACATGGATCGACACTTTCCGTGTGGGCAGGGAAATGATAGAAATTGGGAGTGTTTCCTTTCGTTAACAAATGGTTAACGGGTTCTGCGGCCACTCGGACCAGAAGCGTCCCGGCGGACCGGTGCAGCAAGGAGTACAGGATTGCTGGCATTGCTTGGTCTTTTGGGGGCCCTCGTGGCGGGGGTCGCGGCAGACGCCGTCCTGTTTCCGCGCGACAGTACGGATGCGGACGACACCGACGATCCCACACCGGATGACGAGGCTTCCCTCGACGACGGAAACATCCTGGACGACATTCCGGTGGATGAGGGCGTACCGACTTCGGACGACATCGCAGATCCGGTCGATCCGTCGACAACACGCATCGGGGGCGACGGCGCCGACATCCTTTCGGGCCGGAACTCCGGCGATCAGATCCGCGGTGAGGGCGGCGCCGACCTGATCGACGGTCGGGGCGGTGACGACCACATCGATGCCGGCGCGGGCAATGACGCGGTCTGGGCGGGCGCCGGTGATGACAGTGCCTATGGGCAGGATGGCCACGACAGTCTGCACGGCCAGGACGGCGATGACCTGCTTGACGGCGGCGCTGGCAATGACTCCCTGACGGGCGGTGAAGGGGATGACAGCCTGCATGGCGGAACCGGCAATGACACGCTGATGGGTGGCGCCGGAAACGACCTGATTGACGCCGGTGCCGGCAATGACTGGCTAGCCGGAAGCGCCGGGGACGACAGCCTGTCCGGCGGCGCGGGTTCGGACATTCTGGATGGCGGCGCCGGCGCCGACTGGATGTCGGGTCTTCAGGGCGATGTCGATGACTTTGGGACCGATTATCTGAATGGCGACGACGGCGACGATACTCTTGTGCTGGGCTCGGGTGACTTTGCGACAGGCGGGGCGGGCAATGACGAATTCATCCTGCACGAATGGATGTCGGAAAATGCGCTGACGCAGATCTCGGACTATGATGCCACGAAGGATCAGCTGGTCATCGTCTATGACGTGACCGTGCACGGCGACCCGGCGATCACCGTGGAAGCCAGTGATGATGGCGCATCGCAGACTGTCTATCTTGATGGCATGAAGGTCGCCATCGTGCGTGGCGGCATTCTGGATGCGGCGGATATCCGGTTGGTTCCGGCGTAACACCTTCGATCAAAGCCAAGGTTCCGGCTGCGTCGCATAGCCGACATAGAGCGGATGGCGCGGCTGTCCCTGGCCAGTCAGCCCAAACTGCAGGAGCGGCCGTCCAGAACTGCGCAGCAGTGCCTCGACCCGGGCGCCCCGGTCAAGATGAAGCCCGTGATTTCCCCAGGCACAAATGATCCGATCCGCCCAATCGGCGCTCTCGGCAATTGCCGCGTCGTTACCGGGGCCGATCGGGTCAACCTGCGCCCGCATCACCCGCGGATCGGTGGCGCGGAAGGCGAAAATGTTCGTCACCCGAAAGGCTCCGAATCCCAAGGACCTGGCTCTTCGCTCGCAGCGCTCGACGGTCGGGTCATTCTGGAATTCCGTCGCGGTTGACGGGTTCAGCATGACGAACAATGCTTTCGGACCGTCTCCCCAAACCCGGGTCAGAAGGTAGCGGTACCTCTCGCAATCGGAATAGACGGCCTCCGATCGCGTGTCCCCCTTGTCAAAAGACCTCAGTATCAAGTCCGCACTCCGCATTGCCCAGCAATCTTCGCCCCGATCGTCCTCGGCACGAAATCAGCCCGCGCGATCCATGGCAAGCGATGGACCATAGCCGGGCAAATGCGGCATACAAGACGCAGGACGGCCCGCAACACCCGCCGCCCGTGCCAGAAAAGGAAAGCCGAACCCTCATGACCCCGTCGCGCCACTTTCAGTCCTTTCCGGCCCGGACCGGCAACCGCACCCTTTTCAAGATGGAGCACTATCTTGAAATCTATGACGAGATGCTGGCCCCATATCAGGGCAAAGACCTGAATTTTCTTGAAATCGGCATCTACAAGGGCGGTTCGATCCCAATGTGGCAGGGCTTCTTTGGCCCGACCGCAAAGCTCACCTTTCTTGACATTGACCCTGCATGCCGCGCGCTCCAAACGCCGGGAACCACGGTCGAAATCGGCGATCAGTCGGACCCTGTCTTCCTGAACAGGATCGGACAGTCTCATGGGCCCTTCGATTTGATCGTCGATGACGGCGGCCACAAGATGCACCAGCAGATCACCAGCTTCCAGCACCTCTGGCCCAGTCTGAAGGATCGCGGGCTCTACATCGTCGAGGATACCCACACCAGCTACTGGCCCGGATTCGGTGGCGGCTTCCGGGAACCGCGCAGTTTCATCGAATTCGCCAAGGACCTCATCGACAGGATGCACAGCTGGTACACCGAAGACGACATCGGCTTTCCCCTGCATCCAATGGCACGCGAAATCGGTGGCATCCGCTTTCACGACTCGATGGTCGTGATCGAAAAGCGGTTGAAAGAGCCCCCCGTCGCGATCACGGCAGCGAATGGCCAGACCAATCGGTCTCGCCGGATGCTGGAAGTCAGGGGTCGCCGATCGATCTTCTGACCCCCGATCTTGCATCGCAAGGCCTTCGCCGCTAGCAGAGGGGCGAGCTTCAGGAGACGAGAATGGACGGGATCGACGCGCTTAAGGCAAAGTATCTTGCCGCCGTGGCCAGTGCTGCGGACGAGGCGGCGCTGGAAGACGTGCGTGTCGCGGCCCTGGGCAAGAAGGGCGAGATCAGTGCCCTGATGGCCGGTCTGGGCAAGATGGAACCCGAAGCGCGCAAGGCGGCCGGGGCCGGACTGAACGCAATGAAGGATGAGATCGACGTTGCCCTTCGCGCCCGAAAGCAGGCTCTTGGCGACGCCGCGCTGGATGAGAGGCTGAAGGCCGAATGGCTGGATGTCACCTTGCCGGGGCGTCCGCGGCCGCAAGGGACCGTCCACCCGGTCAGCCAAGTGATGGAAGAGCTGACCGCCATTTTCGCCGACATGGGGTTCTCGGTCGCCGAAGGGCCGCAGGTCGAAAGCGACTGGTACAATTTCGACGCTCTGAACATCCCGCCGGAACATCCCGCGCGGCAAGAGCATGACACGTTCTTCATGCACCGGGCCGAAGGCGACGACCGTCCGCCACATGTGTTGCGCACCCATACGTCGCCGGTCCAGATCCGCGCGATGATGGCGCAGGGGGCACCGATCCGGGTGATCGCTCCGGGCCGCGTCTACCGCATGGACATGGACCAGACCCATACGCCGATGTTCCATCAGGTCGAAGGCCTGGCGATCGACCGCTCGATCAGCATGGCGAACCTCAAATGGACGCTGGAAGAGTTCTGCCGCGCCTTCTTCGAGGTGGACAAGGTCGAGCTTCGGTTCCGGGCAAGCCATTTTCCCTTCACCGAACCCTCGGCGGAAGTGGATATCCGCTATTCCAACGTCGGCGGTCAGCTGAAGATCGGCGAGGGCGACAAGTGGATGGAGATTTTGGGTTCCGGCATGGTGCACCCAAAGGTGCTTCAGGCGGCCGGGGTGGACCCCGACAAGTGGCAGGGCTTTGCTTTCGGCATGGGGATCGATCGCATCGCGATGCTGAAATACGGTATCCCCGACCTTCGGGCCTTCTTCGAGGCCGACCTGCGCTGGCTGCGGCACTATGGGTTCAGCGCGTTGGACGTGCCGGACCTGGCGGGCGGCCTGTCCGCATGATGGGGTGCGGCGATGTCTGATCCGTTCGACGAAGACCTCGCCGCCCGCAAGCATACCGCCGCGCATGACCCGCTTTTTCCTGAACGGCGGGAAGAAGCCTATGGCCGCGTCATCACCGCGATAGATCAGGCACTGGTACCGCTTGGCTACCAGCAGAAGGGCTCGACCTGGAGCCGTATGTCCGAACACGGCAAATCAGCCGTTCACCTGCAGCGCAACCGCTATGGCTGGGAGGTGCAAATCCTGTTGCGTTTTGTCACCCCCGATGGGCAACCCCCGGCCACATGGGATGATGACGAGATGACCATGGAACGGTTTGGCGACGCAGGTGACGATCCCGGGCGGCTGGCGTTTCTGGACGTGCTCGACAATCCCGCAACTCTATCGCGCGCGATCAGTCTTCTGGTGGATGAGGCTCACCCCTGGCTGGAAGAACTGCATTTTCCGCAGGATTAGTGACGAATCCGCCGCGCGGCCGCCCGTCCCGCCCAACGTCCCGTAGCCCAGCAGGCGGTAAGCAGGTAGCCGCCCGTCGGCGCCTCCCAGTCCAGCATCTCTCCGGCGACAAAGACATTGGGAAGCGCTTTCAACTCCAGCTCCCCGGTGAGCGCCTCCGCGCCAATGCCGCCAGCGACCGAGATCGCTTCGTCCAGCGGCCGGGGGCCATCAAGTGGTATATACAGATGCTTCAGATGGGCGAAGGGCGCTTCGCGGGCGAACTCCATGACAAGCGCGATCTGGGCGCGGTCGAGCCCAAGCTTCCGCAAGCGGTTCGCAGTGCTTTCGCCCGGCTTCATCCTGGCGAGGCGACGCGCGATCTCGGTCTCAGAGAGATCCGGGAGAAGGTCGAGCGCCAGCGACGCGCCTTCGCGCAAGTGCTTGTATATACTGTATATACCACCGCCTTCGACGCCAGTCCCGGAAAGGACGAATTCCCCGCGCAGCTGATTCATAACACGCGGTTGATCGGTTCCACGGTCTTCCATGGCACCTGAAGCGCAGGCCTTCAAGACAACGCCCTTCACAGGCTGGCCGAAATGCGGTGACATCTTTGCCGACCAGTTGACCCGAAACCCCATGTTCGCGGGCTTCCAGGGGGCGATGATCACGCCCTTCTCCTGCAACCAAGGCACCCAGGTCGCATCCGAGCCCAGCCGCTGCCAACTTGCCCCGCCAAGAGCCAGAACCGTGGCGTCTGGCTTCAGAACCTGCGGACCGTCAGGTGTGTCAAACCGAAAACCGTCGGCAAAGCCCGTCCAGCGCCAACGGGTACAGATATCGACACCAAGACCAAGAAGCCGTTCCACCCAGGCCCGAAGCAGGGGCGAGGCCTTCATCGCCACAGGGAAAACCCGTCCGGACGAGCCTGTATATACCTCCTGGCCCAGATTTCGGCACCAGTCCTGGACCTCTGCGGGGCCAAATTCGGAAAGCATTGGGTGCAGCCAGGGGGCGTCGTAGTGCGGAAGGATACTGACCAGGGGCTCGTCCTTGGTCACGTTCAGACCGGATTTCCCGGCCATAAGGAACTTGCGGCCGATCGTGGGTTTGGCTTCGCAGACCACAACCCGGATCCCGGCCCTTGCCAGCTCTTCCGCGGCCATCAGGCCGGCGGGTCCCGCCCCGATGACAAGGGCCTCAGGCGCTGGGCGCATTGCGAAGCTCGACGACCCGATGCGGATAGGGCATTTCGATCCCCGCTTCCCTCAGCGCGTTCCAGATCGCGAAGAGCACGGGCGAGCCATATTTGTTTTTACCGTCGTCGATTCCGGCCACCCAGTATTCGACAGCAAAATCGACACTACTCTCGCCAAAACCACGCAATTCGCAGTCAGGACCGTCGGGTTCCTTCAGGACGAAGGAAAGTGCGCCAACGGCGGCTTCGATGATCTCGGGAACCCGATTGATATCGGTGTCATAGCTGACCGAGAACAGCGCTTCATACCGGTTGGCGCTGCCCTGGTCCGAGTAGTTCACCACGCGCGAGGTGATGAAGTGTTCGTTCGGAACGACGATCCACTTGCCGTCAAAGGTCTCAAGAATGCAGGCGCGGGCTGTCATCTTGACGATGGTGCCCTTTTCGCCCCCATCAAGCTCGACATAATCGCCGACAGTGGTCTGGCCTTCGAGCAGCAGAATGATGCCCGATACGAAGTTTGCAGCGATCTGCTGCAAGCCAAGGCCAATACCAACGCCCAATGCGCCGCCAATGACAGCGATGGCGGTCAGGTCGATCCCCATGATCGACATCAGAAGCAGGAAGGCCGCGCCGAAGATGGCGACCTCGCTCGCCTTGATCGCAAGTTCACGCGTGGCGGGGCGAAGGTCCTGCTGTGCCTTGATGTAGCCGGAAGACTGCCGGTTCGACCAGGATCCCAACCAGAACAGCAACGAACCGGCGATCAGGCCCCGGATGAGCGCGAGGGCAGTGAACTGGATGTTGCCGAGGTTGACCTGCGCCGCATCAAGATACGCCGTGACTTCGTCCAGAACACCCAGCGCGTTCAGTCCCATGACGGGAAGCAGGGCGTATCGACCCATGAGTTTCAGGAAACCCGGCGGCAGGACCCTCCTTACGAATTCAAAGGCGGCAAGGAACAGGAAGACGCGCTTTCCGAAGGCGATGACGTCGCCGGAACCGAAGGTGGCACGGGTCAGCCCCTCGCCCAACGCTGTCAGGGCATAGGCAAGCAGAGGAAGAAGCAGAGGCAGGAACTGCAGGACGAACCGGCGCAGGCGCGCAAGGAGATGAACCGCCTCAGGGCTAGGCGTCAACCTGCGTTCAAGCTCGGGCGCGAACCGGCGCGCGAGAAGCCGGGCGGCGACATATGCAACGACGAGAAGGCCGAACTGCGACAGCGCGGCAGGAGAGGAGAGCCAGCCCAAAGCAGTATCATATGCGTCACTAATCCAGCCTTTTAGCTGCTCCAAGACCTATCTCCGGGCATTGTGGGCAATGCGCCCGATGGTGTTCAGCAGGATCTGCGCCGCCAGGATCGTCGTGGTTCCGGTATGGTCATAGTCTGGCGCGACTTCGACGAGGTCGATCCCGACAATGCGGCCTTGTTTCGTCAGCCCGTCGATCAGCTCCAACACCTCATAGTAGAGGAACCCGCCATGGGAAGGGGTACCCGTTCCAGGCGCGATGGAGGGATCAAAGCCGTCGATGTCCAGTGTGAGATAGTAGTCCACATTCTTGGGAATGCGGGCCAGCACCGCCTCTACCCCCAGTTTGCGAACCTGGCGGACCGACAGGATGTCGGACCCCATGGCGCGGGCAGCCTCATAGCCCTCCCGGGCGGTCGAGCTGACATTGCGGATGCCAAGCTGGCTCAGTCCGGTGACATGATCCTGCTCTGCGGCCCTGCGCATCGGGTTGCCGTGGCCGTGCCGGACCCCATGACGCACGTCGACGAAATCGAGGTGGGCATCGATCTGGACGATATGGATCGGGCGGCCCTGAAAGGCCCGGATACAGGGGATGTTGATCGAATGGTCGCCGCCAAGAACCACCGGAACCGCCCCGGCCGCAAGAATCGCGCGGACGCCGGCTTCGATATTCGCGTGGCTTGTCTCGGTGTCGGTGTGGACGATGTCGGCATCGCCGATGTCGACGATACGGACGCCTTCCAGATAGGTAACGTCGTCCTCATGATCGTAGGCCCCGGCATGGCCGAAGGAGAAGAGCGTCGATGCCTCCCGGATGCCGCGCGGCCCGAATCGGGCCCCGGCGCGCCATTGGGTACCGAAGTCGAAAGGCGCACCGAGGACCGCAAAGTCTGCGTCGATGGCCGTCCAGTCCGGTTGATAAGGGTTCTTGCCGAAGGTCGAAATGCCGACAAAGGGCAGATTCAGGCGCCCGCTTTCGTAACCGTGGCTCACAGGACCTCTCCTTGCGTCATTCGTTTCAGGGCCAGCACATGCGCTTGATCGGCCGCAAGCGCATCGGCGGCAAGTGCCCACGCCTCGGTGGCCAGGTTTTCAGAGGGCACGATCCTGTCGATCAAGCCCCAGGCAAGCGCCTCTTCAGCGCCGATCCTCTGTCCGGCGAGCAGGATCATGCGCGCCCGGGACGGGCCGACCAATGCCGCCAGCCGACCGGGATCCGAAGGCTGCGGGCGGTATCCAAGCCGCATCACCGGATAGAAGAACTGGGCCTGCGGAACCGCGATGCGGATGTCGCAAGCCAGCGCAATTCCGGTCGCCCCACCTGCAAGCGTTCCGTTCAGCGCCGCGATCGTCAGGCCGGGAAAGGCGGAAATCGCCCCGGACGCCGCCTCCCAGGCTGGTGAGTGGCCTAGGCCGACCCTCATCTCGTCAAGATCAGCCCCTGCCGAGAATACCTTTCCTTCGCCTGTAAGGATCATGGCCTTCGCGCCAGATACCGAAGCCTGCGCAACTGC
Source organism: Tabrizicola sp. (assembly GCA_016792685.1). Classification (GTDB taxonomy): domain Bacteria; phylum Pseudomonadota; class Alphaproteobacteria; order Rhodobacterales; family Rhodobacteraceae; genus Tabrizicola. Next base: position 11,506 of record JAEULQ010000016.1, read on the forward strand.
CTTTGCCAGACTGTCCAGCATGTCGGCTGTCAGCGCATTCGCCTTTTCCGGACGCGAAAGGCAGATCACGCAGCAATTGTCCCTGGTTTCCACCCTAAGCATCGTCCCTCCGTCGGGGTTTCCCCACCCGCGCCCTGGAATCCCTTGACGCCCCTCCGAGGAGATAGAAAGGTTACCGGTGCAAATTCAACCCGAAAGGCTTGGTCCAATGTCCCGCGCTCTCAGGTGTTCTTCAGCGATTGCCCTTGTTCTGCTTGCCAGCGGTGCTTCCGCCGACGTGACACCACAAGAAGTCTGGGAGAGCTGGCAGGCGATGGCCACCTCGGCCGGTCAGGAAATCACGATCGGCGGCACCGCCCAAACTGGTGACACGCTTGAGGCGACGGAAGTCGTCATCACCTACAAGGACGAACTGGGCGGAAGCGCGTCAGTGGTCTTCGACAAGCTGACCTTCGCGGACAACGGCGATGGCACAGTCACGGTGACCATGCCTGACAGCTATCCGATTTCCCTCGCCTTCCCGTCGGATGCGGCTGAAGGTCCCGGGTCGCTGAAAATGACGGTTACCCAGCCGGGCATGCGGATCGTTGCCGCGGGCAGCGCAACCGAAACAAGCTACGACTTCTCGGCCCCCTCGGTCGCCGTGACGCTGGACGAAGTGAAGGACGAAACCGGCACGGTCCTGGACACCAAGGGAAGTCTGACCCTGTCCGAGGTGACCTCTGCCTACCTCGTGGCTCGCTCGAATGACACCACGGCCCTGGACATGAGCTTTGGTTCCAAGTCCATGGCGTTCGATCTGTCCGGAACCGGCCCCGATGATGAGGGAAGCGGTGCCTTCAGCCTGACGATGAGCGACATCACCGGGTCGACCAAAGGCAACCTTCTGGGCGCTGATCTGATGGCCAACATGGCGACGGCGCTGCGCGAGGGGTTTACCACCGACAGCAGTTTCTCGTTCGGGGCGATGTCGGTGAAAGCCGATGTGACCGACAGCACCGGACCGTTCAGCCTGTCCGGCTCGGCGACGGGCGGAGGTCTTGTCCTGGCTGTGAACAAGGACCGGATGGTCTATGGCACGTCGCTTCAGGGCGCCAAGTTCACTGCGTCCGGGGCTGACATCCCGTTCCCGCAGGTCGATCTGGCGGTTGGTGAATATGCCCTTAAGTTCGATATGCCGGTGATGAAGTCTGATGCGCCGCAGGATTTCGCATTCCTGGCGAAGCTGGTCGATTTCACCGTCTCCGAAGATATCTGGGGCCTCATCGATCCGGCCGCCTCGCTTTCCCGCGAACCGGCGTCCTTCATTCTTGATCTGAAGGGAACCGGCTTCTGGACTCAGGATATCATGGACCCTGAAGCCAGCATGGACGGGGTCGAACCTCCGGGCGAGCTGCACAGCCTGGATCTGACGCAGTTCCTGACCAAAGGCGCCGGGGCCGAGGTTTCGGCGACCGGTGGGCTGAAGTTCGACAATTCCGACCTCGCCAGCTTCGGCGGGGTGCCGCGCCCGGAAGGGCTGATCACGGTCAACATCAAGGGCGTCAACAAGCTGATCGAGAACCTGATCGCGCTGGGCGTTCTGACCGAGGACGACGCAATGGGCTTCCGGATGGGACTGGCCATGTTCGCACGGCCCGGTGCCGGACCGGATGAACTGACCTCGGAGATCGAATTCAAGGACGGCGGGCTCTTCGCCAACGGTCAGCAACTGCAATAGCCCGAAGGACAAGGCCGGGGGGAAGCCCCTCCCGGCCTTGCACCAGGGCCCGGGTGGGGCTACCTCATCCTCAGACCTTATGGGACTGAACGATGACCCCCAATCTTTCGGATCTAAGCCATGCCCTTCTCGACGCCGCGCGAAAGGCTGGCGCGGACAGCGCAGATGCGCTGGCGGTGACGGGAACCTCCGTCTCGATCGAGATTCGCAAGTGTGCGCTGGAGCAAGCGGAGCGCTCTGAGGGGATTGAGATCGGGCTGCGGGTGTTCCTGGGCCGCAGACAGGCCTGCGTTTCCGCCTCGGATACGTCGCCAGCGACGATCCAGGCATTGGCCGAACGCGCCGTGGCCATGGCCCGCGAGGCCCCGGAAGACCCGAATGCCGGCCTCGCCGACCCCGGCCAACTGGCCCGCAACTGGGATCTTGCCGCCTTGGACCTTGCCGACCCTGCGCCGGAACCGGGGGCTTCGGTGCTGGAAGCCTCGGCCCGCGCGGTCGAGGCGGCTGCGTTGGAGACAGCTGGGATCACCCAGGTCGAGGCTGCCGCCGCCTACAGCCGCCGTGCGTTGCATCTGGCTGGAACCAATGGCTTTTCAGGGGGTTATGGCCGGACGTCGACCTCGCTTTCCGCCGTGGCATTCACGGGCCAAGGCACCGAAATGCAGCGCGACTATGCGGGAGAGGGGCGGGTCTATGCCTCCGACATGCCGGGGGCCACAGAGATTGGTCACCTGGCGGCCGAACGGACCCTGGCCCGTGTCGGCTCGGTCAAGCCGCGGACCGGGACCTATCCGGTGGTCTATGACGAACGCGTCGCGGCCTCGCTGGTGGGCCATCTCCTGTCGGCGATCAATGGCACCTCGATCGCCCGCGGCTCGTCCTGGGCACGGGATCTGCTGGGCAAGCAGGTGCTGCCTGCCGGAATCTCGCTGGTCGAGGACCCGCATCGGGCAAGAATCGGCTCTTCGCGTCCTTTCGACGGAGAGGGTCTGGCGACCCAACGGCGCGAAATCGTCGCGGACGGGGTGCTGACCGGCTGGGTCCTTGACCTCGCTACCGGGCGCAAGCTGGGAATGCCGTCCACCGCCAATGCCTCGCGCGGGACGGGTGCGCCGCCGTCGCCTTCGACCACGAACCTGGATCTGACCCAGGGCGCGCTTTCCCGAGACGACCTGATTGCCCAGATGGGAACCGGGCTGCTGGTCACCTCGATGATCGGTTCGACCATCAACCCGACGACCGGCGACTATTCGCGCGGAGCATCAGGATTCTGGATTGAAAACGGGCAGTTGGCCTATCCGGTCCATGAATGCACCATCGCCGGAAACCTGAAGGACATGCTCTTGCGGATCATCCCGGCGAACGACGCGCGGCAGCATCTGTCGACCCGGGTGCCTTCCATCCTGATTGACGGGATGACCCTTGCCGGAGCGTGATCTGGCCCTTTTGACCGACGCCGCGCGTGACGCGGGGCGGATCGCCTTGCGCTATTGGCGGCGGGAACCGAAGGTCTGGGACAAGGGCGGTGAGCATGGGCCGGTGACCGAGGCCGACCTTGCCGTCAATGACATGCTGAAGACCCGGCTTCTGACGGCGCGGCCGGAGTATGGCTGGCTGTCGGAGGAGACTCCGGACGATCCGGCGCGGCTGGCTTGCGATCATGCCTTCATCATCGACCCGATCGACGGCACTCGGGCCTTTGTCGCGGGGGAGGAGACCTTTGCCCATTCGCTGGCGATTGCCCAGGGGGGCCGGGTGACGGCGGGTGTCGTCTTCCTGCCCGCGCTTGATAAAATCTATGTCGCATCAGAGACTTCGCTCCCGCTGAAAGACGGACAGCCGATTGCTGCCAGTCAGAGGGAGCGGCTGGAGGGGGCGGATATCCTGACCACCAAGGCCAATCTTGTCCCCGAGAAATGGCCGGGCGGGGTGCCCGAGATCCAGCGCCATTTTCGCGCCTCGCTGGCTTATCGGCTGTGTCTTGCGGCGGAGGGGCGGTTCGACGGGATGCTGACCCTGCGCGAGGCCTGGGAATGGGACATCGCGGCGGGAAGCCTGATCGCCGAACGGGCGGGGGCGGTGGTCAGTGACCGCAATGGGTCGGTCCTGCGGTTCAATACGGCCAGCGCGAAGGCGGAGGGGGTGGTTGTCTTGCCGCGGGGACCGCATGCCGAGGCGGTGCGTCGGCTGCGTTCGGCCTGAGCGTCTCGCGGGTCAGGACGGTTTTCAAGTTGAGCGCCTTAGCAGGCGCAAGTCTTTCCTCTCGCCTCTGCGCGCCGAAGGCGCGCGCAACCGGCTCGGAGATGCGCGCCGCGCGGGGATATTTGGGCAAATGTGAAAGGCAGGGTAGCGGCGCCCTCCCCTTGGTGTGGGGAGGGCCGTTTGCTTACTTCCGCGGGCCCTTCGGCGGGACGAAGCGTTTGGACGTGTCGCGGGCGTCGGTCTTCGGCTTGGCGGGGCGATCGGAAGCCCCGGCCTTGTCGAAGGGACGCTTGCCGCCTGCGGCATGGCTCTTGAACCCGCCCGCCTTGCCAGCGCTATCGCGTTTCACGAAGGGACGCGCGTCGTCGCCCCGGGGTGCATAGGTCTTTTTGGCCGGGCGCTCGCCATCCTCGCGCGGCTTGAAGCCTTCACCCCGCGGGGCATAGGGCTTTTTCGCCGGAAGGTCGCCGTCTTCGCGGGGCTTGTAGCCCTCGGACCGGGGTTTGTAGCCTTCGGTCTTGGCGGCATAGGGCTTGCGGGCCGGGGCTTCACCCTCGGCGCGCGGCTTGTAGCCCTCGCTGCGGGGTTTGTAACCCTCGCTCTTGCCCTTGTAACCCTCGCTGGCGTGGCTTTTGTAGCCCGTGGCCCGGGCGGGTTTGTCGGGCGAACCGCCGTGGCTTTTGAACCCGGTCGAGCGGGGGGCCGATTTCTGGTCGGGCGACCAGCGCGGTTTGCGCGGGCGGTCGTCGCTGGCCTCGGCCTCGGCGCGCGGCGCGCGCTCGGCATAGGGCTTGGCAGGACGATCGCTTTCCTCGCGCCGCTGGTAGGGACGCTCTTCGCGCTTTTCCTTCCAGTCGGGGCGGGCTTCCGTGGGCGTCACCCGCGGGCGGTCTTCATATTTCGGCTTGGGCTTCGGCTCATAGGTCTTGCGCGGCGCTGGGGCCACTTCGCCCTCCTCGACCACGCGGGGCGGTTTCGGCGTGTAAGCGGGCTTTTCGCGGCGTTCGGGTTTGGCGAAACGCGGCTTGTCGAAGTCGGGCTCGCCCTCGATGCGGTCCATCATCAGGCCCTTGTCGAGTTCAACCTGAGTGCCAAAACGGGGGGCCAGCGCTTCGGCGATCTGCACGAAGGTTTCGTCCTCGCGCACCCGGATCGCGCCGATACCGTCCTTGGCGATGCTGCCCGCATCGCAGATCTTCGGCAAAAGCCAGCGCGCCTCGGCCCGGCCAGCGCGGCCGACCGAGATGCGGAACCAGACCGAGGGGCCGAACTCACCACGCTCGCGCGGGGCGGAGGGCGGGGGCACGGGGAGGTCGGTCGACAGGACCTCGGGGGCCGAGCGGCCTTCGCGCCAGAGCCGGACGAAGGCGGCGGCGAGGGCTTCGGGGCCAAACTGTTCGAGAAGATCGGCGGCGATGCCGGATTCCTCGCCGATGGGGGCCGTCAGCGCGGGGTGTTCCAGGATGCGCAGGTCGTCCTTGGCCTGCACGTCATCGGCCCCCGGGGCCGCGCCCCATTCGGCCACGACCTTGGCACCCGAGAGCAGGCGCTGTGCCTTCTTGTATTCGGCAGGCGTCACGATCAGGGCCGAGACGCCCTTCTTGCCCGCGCGGCCGGTGCGGCCTGAGCGGTGCAGCAGCGTCTCAGAGTTCGAGGGCAGGTCGGCGTGGATCACCAGCTCCAGCCCCGGCAGGTCGATGCCGCGCGCGGCGACATCGGTCGCGATGCAGACCCTGGCGCGACCATCGCGGAGCGCCTGCAGGGCATGGGTGCGTTCCTGCTGCGAAAGTTCGCCTGAGAGGGCCACGACCTGGAAGCCCCGATTGCCCATCCGGGCCAGAAGGTGGTTCACGTTCACCCTTGTCTTGCAGAAGACAATTGCGGTGCGGGCATCGTGGAAACGCAGGATGTTGAAGATCGCATGTTCGCGGTCGCGGACCGCCACGCTGAAGGCGCGGTATTCGATGTCGACATGCTGCTTGGCCTCGCCCTGGGCCTGGATGCGCAGTGCGTCTTTCTGGAATTCCCCGGCGAGCTTTTCGATCTCCTTCGGCACAGTGGCCGAGAACATCAGGGTGCGGCGCCCCTCGGGGGCGGCGGCGAGGATGAATTCCAGATCCTCGGCGAATCCGAGGTCGAGCATCTCGTCCGCTTCGTCCAGCACCACGGCGCGGAGGCCGGAAAGGTCAAGCGAGCCACGTTCGATATGGTCACGAAGACGGCCGGGGGTGCCGACGACGATATGCGCGCCGCGTTCGAGCGCCCGGCGTTCGGTCCGGTAGTCCATGCCGCCGACGCAGGTGGCAAGCTTGGCCTGCGCGCCGGCGTAAAGCCATTCCAGTTCGCGGGCGACCTGCAGGGCAAGCTCGCGGGTTGGGGCGATGGCCAGCGCGATGGGCTTGTCGGCATAAAGAAGCACGTCCTGGCCGTTCAGGATCTCTGGCGCGATCGCCAGGCCGAAGGCCACGGTCTTGCCTGAACCGGTTTGCGCCGAAACCAGCATGTCGCGCCCGGCGACGCCTTCGGCGAGGACAGCGTCCTGCACGGAAGTCAGGCTCTCATAGCCCTTGTCAGCCAATGCCTTCGCCAGCGGCGCGGCCACGTTATCAATCGTCATGATGTCTTTCCAAAGGGGGGCGCAGCTTGCACCCGATGTGCCATACGGCCCCTGTCCCTTTGGTGCGGGCCTCCTCGCCCACAGTTCCGGAATCTCGACCGTGGGGGGCCAGTATCTGAAAGCCCGGGGGCTGTACAGGCCCAGAAAACCGAAGGCCACGCCCCTTTTCGGGAGCGCGGCCTTGGGAATGGTGCCCAGAAGAGGACTCGAACCTCCACGCCTTGCAGCGCTGGTACCTGAAACCAGTGCGTCTACCAATTCCGCCATCTGGGCACTGATGGGCGATGTAACGACGCGATTTGGCAGAGTCAACGGCCCCTTGGCGAAATTTCGCAGCGCTGCTTTTGCCTTGCCCGTGCGGGGCGGCGGGGATATTCAATCGGCGAGTTTCCGGTGCCCGTCGGGCGCCTGTGGAGGGATGCGCATGAGCAAGCTTGTCACCATCTTCGGCGGTTCGGGCTTTGTCGGCCGGTATATCGCCCGGCGCATGGCGAAAGAGGGCTGGCGGGTGCGCGTGGCCTGCCGCCGCCCGAACGAGGCGCTGTTCGTCCGGCCCTATGGCGTGCCGGGACAGGTGGAGCCGGTCTTCTGCAACATCCGCGATGATGCCAGCGTTCGGGCGGTGACCCGGGGTGCGGATGCGGTGGTGAACTGCGTGGGAACCTTCCAGCGCGGCGGCAGGAACAACTTTGATGCGGTTCAGACGGAAGGTGCGGGCCGGATTGCCCGGATCGCCGCCGAAGAGGGTGTCGGACATCTGGTCCAGATCTCGTCCATCGGGGCGGACCCGGCTGGCGACAGTGACTATGCCCGGACCAAGGGCGAGGGCGAGGCAGCCGTTCTGGCGGCTTTCCCGACGGCAGTGATCCTGCGGCCTTCGGTGATCTTCGGGACCGAGGACGGCTTCTTCAACCGCTTTGCCGCGATGACCCGGTTTGGGCCGGTGCTTCCTGTCGTTGGGGCGAATACCAGGTTCCAGCCGGTGCATGTGGATGACGTCGCCCAGGCGGCCGTGAAGGGCGCGTTGGGTCAGGCCGCGCCTGGCGTCTATGAACTTGGCGGGCCGGAGGTTGTTACGTTCCGCGGCCTGATGGGCCGGATGCTGACGCTGGTGAAGCGTCGCCGCGCAGTGGTGAACCTGCCCTTCTTCATCGCTCGGATCATGGCGTCCGGGTTTGATGCCGTGCAGGCGGTGACCCTGGGTCTGATCGAGAACAAGGTCCTGACCAGAGATCAGGTCACGAGCCTGCAGCATGACAACGTGGTGGGCGCGGATGCAAAGGGCCTCGCCGACCTTGGCATCAGCCCGACGTCGATGGAGGCAGTCCTGCCGGAGTACCTCTGGCGCTATCGCCCCTCGGGTCAGTACGCGGCAATCAAGGATTCGGCCAAGAACCTGAAGAAGGCCTGAGCGGTTGGACACAACCCTGACGGCGGCGCTCCTTGGACTGCTGGAGGGGCTGACAGAGTTCCTTCCGGTCTCGTCGACCGGCCACATCCTGTTGGCCGGGCATTTCCTGGGATTTGAATCCAAGGGAAAGACCTTCGAGGTTGTCATCCAGCTTGGGGCGATCCTGGCGCTCTTCTCGGTCTATGCCACGCTTCTGATGCGTCTGGTTCTTGGCGCAAGGCGGGACGAGGCGTCACGACGCGCGCTTGTCTCGCTCTTGCTTGCCTTTCTTCCGGCTGTCGTTGTCGGGGTCCTGGCGCATGAGTTCGTCAAGACCGTGCTTTTCGAGACGCCGCTGCTGATCGCCGTCATGCTGATCCTTGGGGGCGTGATCCTGCTGGTGATCGACCGGATCGCACCGGAGCCTGGCCATCACGATGCCCTGAAGCTGCCATTTGGCAAATCGCTGGTCATCGGGCTTTTTCAGTGCACGGCTCTGGTGCCGGGCGTTTCCCGGTCCGGGGCGACCATCGTCGGTGCGCTTCTGCTTGGGGTCGAGAAGCGGGCGGCGGCGGAATTCTCGTTTCTGCTGTCCCTGCCGACAATGGGCGCGGCGGTGGCCTATGACCTCTTTCAGAATCGGGCTGTTCTGGATTTCGGGGCCTTGTGGGAAATTGCGATCGGCTTTGCCGTGGCATTCATCACCGCGATCCTGGTGGTACGCTGGGTGCTGAACTACATCAGCCGCAAGGGCTATGCCCTGTTCGGATGGTGGCGAATCATCGTTGGCAGCGTGGCTCTCGTGGCGCTTTTGCTGGGGTTCTAGCAGGTCTGGAAACTATACTGACCTATTTAACCAAAAGAAGGGCAGAAATCCTGCCGCTTCTGGCAAGAAACTCGCAAATAGGTAAACTGTACTGACTTTTATTGAATCCTGAACCGCGCTACGACATCGCTCCCGGAAGACTCGTTGGGAGGCGCAGCCATGGCCACGCAGAAGATGCTGAAATTCGTCACTGTCGGCAAAGAGATGCCGGAAAAGCGTGACGCATCCTCGCGCGCGCAGGATTTCCACGAGATTTACCAGGAGTTCGCCCATCGCAAGGCAGCCGAGCAGGCCAGCCGCTGCAGTCAGTGCGGCGTGCCCTATTGCCAGTCGCATTGCCCCTTGCACAACAACATCCCCGATTGGCTGAAGCTGACCGCCGAGGGACGCCTGCAAGAGGCCTATGAGATCAGCCAGGCCACCAACACCTTCCCCGAGATCTGCGGCCGCATCTGCCCGCAGGACCGGCTGTGCGAAGGCAACTGCGTCATCGAGCAATCCGGCCACGGCACGGTCACCATCGGCTCGGTCGAGAAATACATCACCGACACCGCCTGGGAGGAGGGCTGGGTCAAGCCGATCCGTCCTCATGCCGAACGCGCGGAATCGGTCGGCATCATCGGCGCGGGACCGGGCGGTCTGGCGGCGGCGGATGTGCTGCGGCGGCAGGGCGTGCAGGTCACGGTCTATGACCGCTATGACCGCGCGGGGGGCCTGCTGACCTATGGCATCCCCGGCTTCAAGCTGGAAAAAGATGTGGTCGAGCGGCGGAATGCGCAGCTGGCCGAGGGCGGAGTGAACTTTGTCCTGAATTGCACCGTGGGGCAGGACATCAGCTTTGATGCGATCCTTGGACAGCACGACGCGGTCCTGATCGCGACCGGGGTCTACAAGGCGCGCGACATCGAGGCGCCGGGTGTGGGCGCGCGCGGTATCGTGAAGGCGCTGGACTATCTGGCCGCCTCGAACCGCAAGGGCTTTGGCGACGAAGTGCCGGAGTTCGAGAGCGGCGAGCTGAACGCCAGCGGCAAGCGCGTGGTGGTGATCGGCGGCGGCGACACGGCGATGGACTGCGTCCGTACGGCAATCCGTCAGGGGGCCCTGTCGGTCAAGTGTCTGTACCGCCGCGACCGGGCGAACATGCCGGGCTCGCAGCGCGAAGTGCAGAACGCTGAGGAAGAAGGCGTTGAATTCGTGTGGCTTTCCGCGCCCAAGGGCTTCACCGGCGGCACGGAAGTCGAAGGCGTGATGGTGCAGAAGATGCGCCTTGGCGCGCCGGATGCCACGGGCCGCCAGTCGCCGGAAGTGATCGAGGGCGCGGACTATTTCGAACCCGCCGATCTGGTGATCCAGGCGCTGGGCTTCGAGCCCGAAGAGCTGCCGACGCTCTGGGGCGTGCCCGAGCTGAAAGTGACCCGCTGGGGCACGATCAAGGCCGATTTCCGCACCCATGCGACCAGCCTGCCCGGCGTCTATGCGGCGGGCGACATCGTGCGCGGCGCCTCGCTGGTGGTCTGGGCGATCCGCGACGGGCGCGAAGCGGCGGATGCGATCCTGGGCTATCTTTCCCAGACCGGGGCGGTGGCGGCGGAATAGTGAACGGTGGGTTAAGCGTCTGGCATGTGTCTGGCACCTGTCTGGCAAGCGTCTGGCGACTTTGACCGACCCGAGAGTTTGAAACGTCAGGACCTGTGACCTGATCCCAAGGTGCAACGGCAATGCAAAAGCTTCTGATCCTTGCCTGTCTGACCGTCCCTGCGGCCCCGGCCTTTGCCGGGACCTGGACCGCGCCCGAGGGCTGCGAGGTCTTCCTGACCGTGCAGGCCAAGGCTTGCCGGGTTTCGCACTACTATACCTGCAGCGCGGATGCGCCCGGCGACCAGTGGCGGGTCGATATGGACCAGGAGGGGGAGTTCTTCTTCTCGCGCGTCGACAGCGAGGCGCAGTGGGTGGAGAGCTATGACCCGGTCAAGCAGGTGCTCGACCCCGCCCCCGCGGACCCGGCCAGCTTCTCGGAGCTGATCGCTGAGGGCATGGATACCTGGGACTTCAGTCTGTCGAAGGAGGACGGCACCGGCAGCCGGGCCTCGGGCTATGATCGGCTGACGGGCGCGACGGTGGTGATCGACGGGATCACGCTGCAGGAAACCGAGGTGGATTTTACTGAATACGGCCGCGATGGCACGGTCCTGCGGCGGTCGCGGGGGAATGAATATGTGCATCCCGAATGGCGGCTGTTTTTCGCCGGGCCGGGTGAGACCGATCTGGGCGATGGCCAGTGGCTTCCGATTGATGGCTCGCCCGTGGAGTTCAACTTTCCGGGCGAGAAAGGGTTCCTTGCGACCCAACCGATCTATGACTGCGACGCGCTGACGGCCGAACTGCCGGTCTGGAGGGTCAGCCATGAGCCCTGAGCGGGAAGGTGGCTGCCTTTGCGGGGCGGTACGGTTCAAGGCGCGGCTGACGGGGACGAATTTCGGCGTCTGTCACTGCCCGATGTGCCGGAAGTGGACCGGCTCGGCTTTGCTGGGGATCACGGTTCCGGCTGGGAACGTGGAATGGACTGGAGCGGAGCATATCGCCAAGCGCCAATCCTCGGGTTGGGGTGAGCGGGCGTGGTGCGCGGACTGCGGCTCTCCGGTCTGGTTCCGGGTCACGGTGGATGGGCCCTATGCGGGGAACCTGGAGCTGCCGGTGGGCACGTTCGACGACGCGAACGGGCTGATCATGACGAACGAGATCTACATCGACCACAAGCCCGACAGCTATGCCTTTGCAGGCGAGGGTCGGAACGTTTTGACGCGAGCGCAGTGCATCGCCAAGTTCCCGATGCTAGGCAGCGCGTGAGGCAGAGATGACCCTCGAGCCCTACCTTGTCGAGCCGCCGCTCTATATCGACTACCTGCCGGGTACCAGCCGATTGCTGGTGCTTGCGTTCAGCGGTGTCGGCGACAGGCACAATCCGGTTCCAATGCCCGAAGGGACAGTGCTGACGGGGTGGGATGGGGTAAATCATGTGCTGTTTATCCGGGATGCAAGCCGCAGCTGGATGAATGCTCCCGGCATGATCGAAGCCTTGCAGGCAGCCGTCGCGCGGGCGGTCGAGGCGATCATGCCATCGCGGATTGTCGCCTTCGGCAATTCAATGGGCGGCACGGCGGCACTGATCTATGCCAGCCTGAGCCGCCTGGACGCCGTGCTGGCCATTGTGCCCCAGTATTCGGTCAAGTCCGACCTCGTTCCCGAGGAGCGCCGCTGGAAGCATTTCAGCCGCAACATTGCGGAATGGCGGTTCCCGGCGGTGCCGACGCTTGAGGGTGTGAGCGGGGACGTGATGATCCTGCACGGCGGAGATGCGTTCGAGATGATCCATGCGCGCCGGTTCCGGACCGGGCCGAAGGTCGACCACTACGTCCTGCCGCAATACGGGCACTCGCTTGCGAGTGAACTAAAGAACAAGCAGGTCCTGCGGCCGCTGATGACGCAGGTTCTGGAAGGAAACATGCCCGAGGCGCGCGCGGTGGTGGAAGCCGCCGGCGGCCTGCGGTTTGCCGAATACTGGCAGCAACGCAAGATTGCCAAGAGAGAGAGACAGAGAAATGCCGCAGCAGTTTGATGAAGCCTGGGCCGCTGAATACGTCCGGTCCGAGGAAGGAAAGCGCGCCTGGCTGGATGCGAAGGGGCTTTACAAGCTTCAGGATGAGCATTCGTCCTGTGGTGTGGGGCTGGTGGTCTCGATCAGCGGCAAGCCGTCGCGCAAGGTCGTGGAGAACGGCATCAACGCACTGAAAGCCGTGTGGCATCGGGGGGCGGTCGATGCCGATGGCAAGACCGGGGACGGGGCGGGGATCCATGTGCAGATCCCGGTCAAGTTCTTCTATGACCAGGTCCGCCGGACGGGGCATGAGCCGGATACGGGCAAGCTGATTGCCGTGGGCCAGGTCTTCCTGCCGCGGACGGACTTTGGCGCGCAGGAGCGGTGCCGGACCATCGTGGAAACCGAAGTCCTGCGGATGGGGCATTACATCTATGGCTGGCGGCATGTGCCGGTGGACACCTCGGTCCTGGGCGAAAAGGCCAATGCGACACGGCCGGAGATCGAGCAGATCCTGATCCGCTGCGAAAAGGACGTGGATCAGGAGCAATTCGAGCGCGAGCTTTACATCATCCGGCGGCGGATCGAGAAGGCGGCCACGGCGGCGGGCATCCAGGGGATGTATCTCTGTTCGCTGTCCTGCCGGTCGATCATCTACAAGGGGATGATGCTGGCCGAACAGGTCGCGACTTTCTACCCGGACCTGATGGACGAGCGGTTCGAGAGCGCCTTCGCGATCTATCACCAGCGCTATTCGACGAACACCTTCCCGCAGTGGTGGCTGGCGCAGCCCTTCCGGATGCTGGCCCACAACGGCGAGATCAACACGCTGAAGGGCAACGTCAACTGGATGAAATCGCACGAGATCCGCATGGCCAGCGCCAACTTCGGCGAGGCGGCGGAGGACATCAAGCCGATCATTCCGGGGGGAACCTCGGACAGTGGCGCGCTGGATGCGGTGTTCGAAGTGCTGGTGCGGTCGGGGCGGTCGGCGCCGATGGCCAAGACGATGCTGGTGCCGGAAGCCTGGTCGAAGCAGACGGTGAACATGCCCAAGGCCTGGGCGGACATGTATTCCTACTGCAACTCGGTCATCGAGCCATGGGACGGTCCGGCGGCCTTGGCGATGACCGACGGGCGCTGGGTCTGCGGCGGGCTTGACCGCAACGGGTTGCGGCCGATGCGCTATGTGGTCACCGGTGACGGGCTGCTGATCGCGGGGTCTGAGGCCGGGATGGTGCCGGTCGACGAATCGACGATCCGCGAGAAGGGCGCGCTTGGGCCGGGGCAGATGCTTGCCGTCGATATGGTGGAGGGGAAGCTCTACCACGACGTTGAAATGAAAGACAAACTGGCGGCGGCCCAGCCTTACAGCGAATGGGTCGGCAAGATTGTCGATCTGAACGCGCTGCTGAAGGACATCCCCGAGACGCAGACCTTCACCGGAGGCGAGCTTCGCAAGCGGCAGATCGCGGCGGGCTTCACGCTGGAGGAGCTGGAGCAGGTTCTCGCGCCGATGGCCGAGGACGGCAAGGAAATGGTCGCCTCGATGGGCGATGACACGCCGCCTGCGGTGCTGTCCTCGGTCTACCGGCCGCTCAGCCACTACTTCCGGCAGAACTTCAGCCAGGTGACGAACCCGCCCATCGACTCGCTGCGGGAAGGCCGGGTGATGTCGCTGAAGACGCGCTTCGGCAACCTCCGGAACGTGCTGGACGAGAACAACAGCCAGTCCGAAATCCTGGTCCTGGAAAGCCCCTTCGTTGCGAACCGCGAGTTCGAGGTGATGGTTGAGCGGTTCGGCGATCAGGTTGCCTTCATCGACTGCACTTTCCCCGTGGGCGAGGGGCTGGACGACTTGCGCCAGGGGCTGGAGCGCATTCGCGCGGAAGCTGAGGACGCGGTGCGGTCGGGTGCCGGGCAACTGGTCCTGACGGACGAGCATCAGGGGCCGGACGCGGTGGGGATGCCGATGATCCTTGCCACCTCCGCCGTGCATAGCTGGCTGACGCGCAAGGGGCTGCGGACCTTCTGTTCCATCAACGTGCGGTCGGCGGAATGCATCGACCCGCACTACTTTGCCGTGCTGATCGGCTGCGGGGCGACGACCGTCAACGCCTATCTGGCGCAGGATTCGATCGCCGACCGGATCGACCGGGGGCTGCTGGATGGTTCGCTCACCGACGCGATGCGGCGGTATCGGGATGCCATCGACGCGGGCCTGCTGAAGATCATGTCGAAGATGGGGATTTCGGTGATCTCCTCCTATCGCGGCGGGTTGAACTTTGAGGCGGTGGGTCTCAGCCGCGCCATGGTGGCCGAGTATTTCCCGGGGATGCAGTCGCGCATCTCGGGCATCGGTCTCACGGGCGTCGAGCAGAAGCTGGAGGAGGTCCACAAGCGCGGCTGGCTGGGCGGCGCGGATGTGCTGCCGATTGGCGGTTTCTACAAGGCGCGGCGCTCGGGCGAGAAGCACGCCTGGGAAGCCCAGACGATGCATATGCTGCAATCGGCCTGCGACCGGGCGTCTTATGACGTGTGGAAGCAGTATTCGGCTGCCATGCGGGCGAACCCGCCGATCCATCTGCGGGATTTGCTGGACATCAAGGCGCTGGGCAAGCCGGTGCCGATTGAGGAGGTGGAGTCGATCACCTCGATCCGCAAGCGGTTCGTGACGCCGGGCATGTCTTTGGGCGCTCTCAGCCCCGAAGCGCACAAGACGCTGAACGTGGCGATGAACCGGATCGGGGCGAAGTCCGACAGTGGCGAGGGCGGCGAGGATCCGGCGCATTTCGTGCCAGAGCCGAACGGCGACAACCCGTCGGCCAAGATCAAGCAGGTGGCCTCGGGGCGCTTTGGCGTGACGGCGGAATACCTGAACGCCTGCGAAGAGCTGGAGATCAAGGTCGCGCAGGGCGCCAAGCCCGGTGAGGGCGGCCAGCTGCCGGGGATGAAGGTCACGGCGCTGATCGCGCGCCTGCGCCATTCGACGCCGGGGGTGACGCTGATTTCCCCGCCGCCGCACCACGACATCTATTCGATCGAGGACCTGGCGCAGCTGATCTATGACCTGAAGCAGATCAACCCGCGGGCCAAGGTGACGGTGAAGCTGGTGTCGTCCTCGGGCGTGGGCACGATCGCGGCGGGCGTTGCGAAGGCCAAGGCCGACGTGATCCTGATCTCGGGCCACAACGGCGGGACGGGGGCTTCTCCGGCCACGTCGATCAAGTACGCGGGTCTGCCGTGGGAGATGGGCCTGACCGAGGCGCATCAGGTGCTGGCGATGAACAACCTGCGTGAGCGGGTGACCTTGCGCACCGATGGGGGCCTTCGGACCGGGCGGGATATCGTCATGGCGGCGATGATGGGGGCAGAGGAGTACGGCATCGGCACCGCCGCGCTGATCGCGATGGGCTGCATCATGGTGCGCCAGTGCCAGTCGAACACCTGCCCGGTGGGTGTCTGCACGCAGGACGAACGGCTGCGGGCGAAGTTCACCGGCAGCGCGGACAAGGTCGTGAACCTGATCACCTTCTACGCCCAGGAAGTGCGGGAAATCCTCGCCCAGATCGGCGCGCGGTCGATGGATGAGATCATCGGCCGGGCGGATCTGCTGACTCAGGTTTCCCGTGGGGCGGCGAACCTTGATGACCTTGACCTGAACCCGCTGCTGATCACCGTCGATGGGTCGCGGTCGATCACCTATGATCGCTCGAAGCCACGGAACGCCGTGCCGGATACGCTGGATGCCGATATCATCCGCGACGGGCACCGGTTCTTCGAAGAAGGCGAGAAGATGCAGCTGTCCTATGCGGTGCGGAACACGCACCGGACCATCGGGACGCGGGCCTCTTCGCATATCGTGAAGAAATTCGGAATGCGGAACGCGCTGCAGCCCGACCATCTGACAGTGAAGCTGACCGGGTCTTGCGGCCAGTCGCTGGGGGCGTTCAGCGTGCGCGGCCTGAAGCTGGAAGTGCAGGGCGATGCCAACGACTATGTCGGCAAAGGTCTGTCGGGGGGCACGATCACCGTGCGGCCGCTGATGTCCTCGCCGCTGAAGGCGGAAGAGAACACGATCATCGGCAACACCGTGCTTTACGGGGCGACCGACGGGTTCCTGTTCGCCTCCGGTCGCGCTGGCGAGCGCTTTGCGGTGCGGAACTCGGGCGCTTCGGTGGTGGTGGAAGGCTGCGGCTCCAACGGCTGTGAATACATGACCGGTGGCGTCGCGGTAATCCTGGGCCGGATCGGGGCCAACTTCGGCGCCGGGATGACCGGGGGCATGGCCTATGTCTACGACCCGCAGGGCGTGGCCGAGGACTTCATGAACCTCGAATCGATCCTGCCTTGCGCTGTCGGCCACCCGCATTGGGAGATGCAGCTGAAAGGCCTGATCACCCGCCACCACGAGGAAACCGGTAGCCGTCTGGCCGAGCGCATCCTGGCGAACTGGGAAAGCGAGCGGCTGAACTTCCTGCAGGTCTGCCCGAAGGAAATGGTCGATCGCCTGCCCTATCCGCTGTCGGACGAGGTGGCCAAGGTTCCGGCCGAATAAGTTCCGGCTGCGCCGGATGGCCAGAATGTGCTAACCCGGAACCGCCGCGGCCCTGCGGCGGTTCCAGTCTTCAGGAGCGGTGGATGTCTGACATCGTGGTTCTTGCCTATCGCAAGCAGGAGGCCGCCCTGGCTGCGGGCGTCGCCATGGCCCGCCTGCAGGCCGAGGCCGGGGTCTCGCTGGAGGATATCGTCGTGGTGACCCGCGACGAGGCGGACAGCGTGAATGTGAACCATCTGATCGACCGCTCCTCGGGTCGGACGCTGGCCGGGGGGGAATGGGGCATGGTCATCGGCATGCTCTTCCTTGCCAACGATGCGAAACATGCCAAGGGCGGAAGCCTTGCCGCGCGGTTCCTGGAGGCAGGGGTCGAGGCGAAGTTCCTGGACGAGGTCACCCGGTCGCTTGAAAAGGGCGGAGCCGCTGTCGGTCTGCGGCGGCGCTTTCTGGACCTGGCCCAGATCGAGGCACGGCTGAAATCCCTGCCGGGGAACGGCAAACTGATCCGGACCAGGCTGAGCCCCGAAACGGAAGAGCGGCTTATGGATCTGCAGGACCAGATTCCGCCCGAGGTTCTGGCCCATGTGCAGGCAGATGGCTGACGGGGCCGGATCCGGCACACTTGACGGCGCGACGGGGCCCGCGTCTATGGTCATCCATGACCGAAAAGAGCGCTGAGAAATCGGCCGAAAAGGCCAGCCCGACGCCGCGGAAACGCAAGGCCAGATCTGCGGACACCCCCGCAGCCAAACGCTCGCGCCTGCGGGGCGTGCTGACCTGGACGGTCCGGGGGCTGGGGGCAATCGCCGGCCTCTACGCCTTTCTGGTGCTTTTGTTCAGCTTCGTGCCGCCCGCCATCAACCTTTATCAGATGGGCGAAGCCTGGCGGCTTGGCGGGATCGAGAAGGATTGGGTGGCTTGGGAAGAGATCGCTCCGGTCATGGGTCGATCCGCCGTTGCGGCGGAGGATGCGAATTTCTGCAACCACTGGGGCTTTGACATCGCGGCGATCCGCGAGGCGATCGAAGAGGGCAGCAACCGCGGCGCCAGCACCATCAGCCAGCAGGTGGTGAAGAACGTCTTCCTATGGCATGGCCGCAGCTACCTGCGGAAGGCGATGGAGGCCGTGCTTACCCCGGTTGTCGAGCTGGTCTGGTCCAAGCAGCGCATCCTTGAGGTCTATCTGAACGTGGCCGAATTCGACGAGGGTGTCTTCGGCATCCAGGCCGCCGCGCAGCACCATTTCGGGGTCGACGCCAAGGACCTGACCGCCCTGCAGGCCGCGCGGCTGGCTGCCGTTCTGCCAGACCCCAAGGGCCGCAGCGCCAGTGAACCGTCGAGCTTTGTAAAGCGGCGGACCCGCAGCATCATCTCGGGCGCCGAAACCATTGCGGCAGACGGTCGTTCCGCCTGTTTCGAAGGGTGATGCGGCAGCAGGGATTGAATTCCCGGGCCCGTGGCGGCAATGAAGAATACAGACTGGAGACCGCCACCCGATGAACCGCCTGTACCACGTCCCCCTCTCGCCTTTCTGCCGCAAGGTGCGCCTGACGCTGGCCGAGAAGAAGATCGAGGTGGAACTGGTCGAGGAACGCTATTGGGAGCCCTCGCCCGATTTCCTGCGCCGCAATCCGGCGGGGAAAGTGCCGATCCTGAAGATGGGCACCCGCACGATGAGCGAAAGCCAGGCAATCTGCGAATTCATCGAGGAAATGACTCCGGAACCGCCGCTGATGCCGAAGGGCGCGGATGGGCGGTATGAAGTGCGCAGGCTTTGCGCCTGGTTCGACGACAAGTTCCACAACGAGGTGACGTCGAAGCTTCTGTACGAGCGGGTGAACAAGAAGGTCACCGGTCAGGGCTATCCGGATTCGAAGAACGTCAAGCTTGGTTCGACCCGGATCAAGTATCACCTCGACTATATGGCCTGGCTTCTGGACCAGCGCCGGTGGCTTGCGGGGGATGTGATGACCCTGGCCGATTTCACGGCGGCGGCGCATCTGAGCTGCCTGGATTACATCAGCGACGTCGACTGGCACCGGCATGCCGTGTTGAAGGACTGGTACGCCAAGATCAAGTCGCGGCCGTCGTTCCGGCCGCTGCTGGCCGACCAGATCTCGGGCTTTCCGCCGGCAGCGCATTATGCCGACCTGGATTTCTGATCCGGCCGCCGGGGGTTTCACACCCCCGGACCCACGTGGGATGTTTGCGCAAAGATGAAAGGGCTGTCGAAAGAGCAGCTTGTGGCGCGGGCCCTTGAGGAAGGGTTCGTGAAACTCGGCGTCTGTCGGCCCGGTGCGGTGCCCGAGGCGGCGGGGCGGCTGCGGGCCTTCCTTGCCGAAAGGCGGCACGGGCAGATGGGCTGGATGGAGGAGCGCGAGAACTGGCGCGGCTCGGCTGCGGCGCTGTGGCCCGAGGCACGGTCGGTGATCATGCTGGCCGAGGCCTATACGCCCGAAAGCGACCCGATGGCGGGGCTGTCCCAGCCCGAGCGGGGGGTGATCAGCTGCTACGCGCAAGGCAAGGATTACCACGATCTGGTCAAACGACGGCTGAAGCGGCTGGGGCGCTGGCTGATTGATCAGGCGGGCGGAGAGATCAAGGTCTTCGTCGACACCGCCCCGGTGATGGAGAAACCCTTGGCCCAGGCCGCAGGGCTGGGCTGGCAGGGCAAGCACACCAACCTTCTGGGCCGGGATCTGGGGTCCTGGGTCTTTCTGGGGGCGATCTTCACGACGCTGGAGCTTGATCCGGATCTGCCCGAGATCAGCCATTGCGGGACCTGCACCGCCTGTCTGGATATCTGCCCGACCAGGGCTTTCCCTGCGCCCTACCAGCTGGATGCCCGGCGCTGCATTTCCTACCTGACCATCGAGCACAAGGGCCCGGTAGACGAGGAATTGCGCGGCCTCATGGGCAACCGGATCTATGGCTGCGACGATTGCCTGGCGGTCTGCCCCTGGAACAAGTTCGCGGTCGCGGCAGCCGACATCGGCTATCAGCCCAAGGTCGGATTGCCCGAGCTGGCCGAGCTTGCGGCGCTGGATGACGCCGGATTTCGCGCGCGTTTTGCCGGATCGCCGATCAAGCGGATCGGACGGGACCAATTTGTGCGCAACGTGCTTTACGCGATCGGGAATTCGGGGGTGCCGACGCTACGGTCGGTGGCTGAAAGACTGACGGACGATCCCGACCCGGCCGTTTCGGACGCGGCGCGCTGGGCCGTTGCCCGGCTGGGCTGACGCGGGCGTTGCGGTAAGCCCGGTGCGCCCCTAGTCTGATGCGAAGAACAGGGGAGCCAGATGTCGAACGCGCATTGGGTATACAATCAGACCGTCAAGACTTTCGCCGCCGGGGCCGAGCCGCCCTTCGAGGCGGAGAGCGAGCTTCTTTCGACCTGGGGTGCGGTCTGGGGGGTGGACAATGACGTCGGGCGCATCCGGTCGATCCTGATGCATGCGCCCGGGCCAGAGATGGGGGTCGTGGACGCCGCCAAGCGCCTGCCCGAGATCGGCAGCTTCGGTGATCCGAAGGTCGGGTGGTATTTCCAGTCCGACACACCGCCCGACGTGCCGCTGATGCAGGCTCAGCATGCTGCCTTTGTGGCCAAGCTGCAGGCCGAGGGCGTCGAGGTGCATTTCATGGATGGCGAAGCGGGGATCCGCCTCAAGCAGTGCTACACCCGCGATCCGTTCATCATGGTCAAGGGTGGCGCCATCGTCTGCCGCATGGGCGCGCGCATCCGGCGGGGCGAGGAACTGGCGGTTACCCGGACGCTGGCCCGGATCGGGGTACCTATCCTGCGGACGATCTCGGGCGCCGGGGTGATGGAGGGCGGGAGCTTCGCCTGGCTGAACGACAAGACCTGCGCCATCGGCGTGGGGGTGCGGGTCAACCGCGAGGGTGCCGCGCAGGTGGGCGAAGTGCTGGCGCGGCAGGGGGTCGAGCTGCTGGTCGTGGACTTGCCGGGCTATGACATCCACCTGGATGTGAGTTTCCTGATGATCGACCGCGACCTGGCGCTGATCAATCCGCAGGGCCTGCCCTTCAGCTTTCTGGAGGAGCTGTCGAAGCGCGGCATCCGCGTGATCGAGATCGATCCGGGCGACGATCCCTGGATCGTCAATTCGCTGGCGATTGCGCCGGGCAAGCTGATCATGGCCGAAGGGGCGACGAACCGGACCCTGGACCGGCTGGCCGCTGCCGGGGTGAGCTGGATCACCCAGCCCTTCGCGGCGATGCACAAGAACGGGGGCGGTCTGCATTGCTCGACCACGCCCTTGCGGCGGGATCCGATCTAGGGGGCGAAAATGGACAGGCTGAAGGGCAAGATTGCGATCATTTCAGGCGGAGCGACCGGAATGGGCGCGGCCTCGGCGCGGCTTTTCGCGGCGGAAGGGGCTGCGGTCGGGGTGATCGACCGCAATGCCGAGGCGGGGGCGAGTTTGGTCGCAGAGCTGACCGCTGCAGGCCACAAGGCACATTTCGCGCGGGCGGATGTGTCGTCAAAGGCCGAGGTCGAAGCGGCTGTCGCGAGTGTGACCACGGCGCTGGGCCCGGCGAACGTGCTTTTCAACCATGCGGGGACGATTGTCATCAAGCCGTTCCTGGAGACGGAAGAGTCCGACTGGGACTTCCTTTTCGACGTCAACGTCAAGTCGATGTACCTGATGACCCGCGCGGTTCTGCCGGGGATGCTTGCGCAGGGCGGGGGGTCGATTGTCTGCACCTCCTCGATCTCAGCCGTCTATGCGACGCCGAACGAGGTGCTTTATGACGCGACCAAGGGGGCCTGCCACATGTTCGCCCGGGCGATTGCGGTCGAGTTCCGCGACCGGGGCATCCGTTGCAATGCGGTCTGCCCGGGCTTCATCGAGACGCCGCATGGCAATCGCGAGGTCGAGGGGCTGACCAAGTACGGGGTCGATGTTTCGGACGCGGCGATTCGGGCGGCGCAGGGGCGGATGGGCAAGCCCGAGGACGTGGCGAGGGCGGCGCTGTATCTGGCCTCCGATGAGGCGGAATTCGTGAACGGGGCGCAGCTTTTCGTCGACAACGGCTTCTCGGCGGTTTGACGCCGGGTACGGCGTGCGACGGGGTTGGTGGAACGGCGATTCGGGCGCATGATGGTCGTGCTGCATCACCTTGGGAGGGAAGCATGAGCCGACACCTTGCGGATCATCGAAGCCGGACCACCGGGGGCCGGTTGAAGCATTTCCTGCGGCTGGCGCGGACCCCGCGCGAAACCTGGCAGCGGCCGCGTGGCAAGGCGGGGTCGGGGCGGTTGGTCCAGTTCCTTCGGATCGAGCGGGGGCGGACGGCCTGAGGCTGTCCACGGGGGACAGTCTTGCCGAATGAACGAAATCAACGGTTTGGCCGTTGGCGTTAACTGGACGTCAGGCCTTTCCCGGTTTCAGCCGGTCGCGCAGCGTGGTCAGGATATCCCGGAGATCGGAGAGTTCCGATTGCTGGAACCCGGTCTTTTCGGCAAATGCGCGGGGGACGCTTTCCGCGCGATGGGCCAAGGCGTGACCGGCCTCGGTCAAGCTTAGGCGCACCTGGCGTTCATCCTTGCGGTCGCGGCTCCGGGTCAGCCAGCCTGACGCCTCCATCCGTTTCAGGAGCGGAGTGAGCGTGTTCGATTCCAGCCGCAGGTCGCTGCCCAACTGGCTGACGGTCTGGTCGTCGCGGGCGGAAAGCGCCGATAGAACAAGGTATTGCGGATAGGTCAGGCCCAGGGGTTCGAGCAAGGGCGCGTAGGCGGCATGCACCGCATGGGCGGTGGAATGCAGCGCAAAGCAGAGCATGTCGGTTGGGGCAAGGGCCATGGCGCTTTTTAGATCGCGAGCGATGGAAACGCAAGCGATTGACAGCAATGCGTCTCGCCTATATGTATCGTGCACGATACAATCGTGAACGATAGGAGACTCGAATGACCGTTGATGCAAAGTACTGGGCGGAAGCCAAAGCAACAGGTGGCGGGCGAAATGGCGTGTCGGGGTTGGTGAATGGCCAGCTGACGGTGACGATGACCAGCCCGAAGGAGCTGGGAGGCTCCGGCCTGGGGCACAACCCGGAAGAGCTTTTCGCCGTGGGTTATGCCGCTTGCTATCTTGGCGCGATGCGCTTTGCAGCAAGTTCGGAAAAGCTGGCCACCGTGCCTGAGACCGCCACGGTGAACGCCCATGTCGGCATCGGCCCCCGGACGGAAGGCGGGTTCGGCCTGAAAGTCAGGCTGGACGTCTCATTGCCCGGGATCGACCGGGCCGTGGCGCAGAAGATCGTTGAACGCGGCCACTTCATTTGCCCCTATTCGAATGCGACCCGGGGCAACATCGAGGTCGAGACCGTGCTCGTCTAAGTGACGAGTGCCGAAGAAGGGCGCGGCCGCCTCTGCGGCCGCCTCAACCCAGATCGGGATCGGCAGGTGAACCCGGGGAGGAGCCCCGGCGGGCAAGGCGATCGAAAATCGTGTAGGCTGGCGGGGCGAGGGTCAGTGCAAGGGCGTAACTAGCGACGAGCATCTCGCCGCCATCTTCGAGCAGGGCAAAGACCGAAGAGAACAAGGTTCCGCCACCCTTGCTTTCAAGAATGTGGGTAATCACCTGATGTATGGCGTCGATGCCGACGCCAAAGAAGCCAAGACCGAGAAGAACGCCGTAGTAGCGCGCGCTGATTTTTCCGGTTTCGCGGCTGCTTCGGAAGAGCAGAACCACCGTGAGGATCAGCGCAATCGCGCCCATGGCCAGGAAAACAAGAATCTCGCCAAAGTCGTTGCCGAAAAGGAAGAATGCAGACTGCAAGTTGAGCTCAACCGAAATCCTTTCGCCAAAGCCCTCATGAAGCTGGAACGAGTCGTCGATCAGGATCATGGCGAAGACAATCGCCCAGAGCACCGCGGGCAACCAGCGGTCGCGCAGGCCGATCCAGAGTAGTGCGACCACCATCACCGCCCACTTGAGATAGTTGAAGTCTTCC